>JAEZNF010000567.1 GCA_023441845.1 Bacillota bacterium
GTGTAAAGGCTTCAAGAGGTAAAGAGAGTTTAATATATAAAGCGGAGGCTCTTCTCTTCTATAGTCTGTTGAAGAAACTGTCGGGAATTGACCTCGACAGGGCTTCTGACTTTAAATTACTTGATGCGAAAGTCATTAATGCGTGGCGGCAAATGAATGAGAGAAATACTTTTTTTAGAGGAATGTCAGCGTGGGTAGGGTTTAACAGGACAAGCATACCCTTTACTGTTGCAGATAGGGAGGAAGGAAGCTCAAAATGGTCGGTTTTCAGACTGGTCAAGCTGGCAATAAATGCAATTACTTCGTTTTCCTCGCTTCCGCTGCATATTGTAACGATAATAGGAGTTATATTTTTAGTCTGTTCTTTTGGTTTGGGAATACAGACGCTGTATATGAAATTTAACGGAGAGGCTGTAAGCGGTTTTTCCACAGTAATTCTGCTGCTCCTTATTATAGGGAGTGCTTTGATGATCAGTCTTGGTATTATAGGTACCTATATCGCCAAAATATTCGATGAGGTAAAATACCGGCCGAGATACCTGATATCTCAAAGACAGGACAGTAAGGCGACAGAGGAAACAGGATGCAAAGTAAAATAATCTTAAAGGTAAATAATAAATAGGGTTTGGGAGAAATAATGAAGAAACTTAAGATAATTATAGGGATTTTTATAAGCTTAATATTATTATATTTTGTATTCAGGGATGTTGAGCCTCAAAAGGTTCTTCATGAATTGCTGAATTTAAACTACTTTATAATAATTCCTGCTGTCATTATTCAGATATTAAGCTATTGGGTAAGGGCAATGAGATGGACTCTGATGCTAAGCAGCATAAAGAAAATCAGCACATCAAGAATTTTCCCTATAATTTGTATTAATTACCTGGCCAATAACCTGCTGCCTTTGAGGGCGGGAGAATTTGTTAGAGCATATATGATAGGCCAAAAGGAAGGCATAAGCAAGGCAACTGCCTTATCTACCGTAATAGTGGAAAGGGTTTACGACGGAGTTACGCTGGCGCTGTTTTTCGGAGTTATTGCCTTTATATATCCGTTTCCGACAAGCGTTAAAATATCAGGTGCTCTTTTATCTATGGTTTTTGTGGTTGCATTGTTATTTATTCTGGTAATAGCTTTATTTAGGGAAAAGGCCCTTAAGGTTATCAATTTCTTTTTGAAGTTTTTACCGGAAAAAATAAGAGTAAAGGTTTACGGTATTCTGGAAAAGCTAATTGACGGGTTTGATGTGATAAAGGATAAAAAGAATCTTTTGATGATCGCTTTCTATTCCGTTTTGGCATGGTGCATGGAGGCCTGCCTTATTTATGCCATTGCTGCCGCTTTCGGATTCTCAAGCACTTTTTATCTGGCCCTTATAACACTGGTGTTTGTTAATTTCTTTATAATGATACCCTCGTCACCAGGCAATATAGGAACCTTTGAAGGCGCATGCAGGTATTCACTGGGCCTTTTTAACGTGACAAAGGATGTAACAGCAAGCTTTGCGCTGATTTACAGAGTATTTCAGTATATACCTATTACTATTATAGGTTTTATCTGTTTGTTTAAAGAAGGTATGACATTTTCATCAATAACCTCCTTAAGCAAAAAGGACGAGGCGATTTAATCGGGAAAATCGTAAGAAAGCTGTAAATAAAGATTGACATGGAATAGTATAAACCTTACTATAAAAATGGACTTTGATGTTAGAGCCTAATACTATTAATAAACTTTGAGGGGGCAATTAAATGAAGATAGCAGTAATCGGTGGAGGAATAGCAGGACTCGCTGCCGCCTACTATCTGCAAAAAAATATAAAGGCGGATATTGATATATATGAAAAGGATGCTGATATCGGCGGTTTGGCGGGAGTAGCAAAGATTGAAGGCGCTTATATAGAAAAATACTACCACCATATGTTTACTCACGACAAGTATCTCATGGAAATTATACGTGAATTGGGACTTGAGAATAAACTGTCATGGTTGAAAACCAAGGTGGGTTATTTCAGTGACCGTGTGGTTTATCCCTTTACAACACCTATTGATTTGCTAATGTTCAAACCGCTTTCTTTCTTTAGCAGGATCAGGTTTGGTGCATCTTCACTGTTTATTTCAAGGTACAAAGACTGGGAAGCACTTGAAACAAAAACAACTGAGGAGTTTCTGGTAAAGATTGTCGGTCAAAATGGCTGGGAAAAAGTCTGGAAGCCTATGCTTAAGATAAAGTTCGGTGATAACTACAACAAAATTCCGGCTGTCTGGATATGGGAGAGAATTGTACAAAGATTCAGATCAAGGACTGGCGGTGGTAAGGACGAAGTTTTAGGATACATGGAAGGCAGCTTTTATACACTTCTTTTAAAGATGGCAGATGTAGTGAAAGAAAAGGGCGCAAACATCTATTTTAATTCGGAAGTAAAAGAAGTACTTATAGAAAATGGGCAGAGCAAAGGCATTGTGGTAAACGGGGAGAAAAAACAGTATGACTATGTTATATGTACTGCTGCGCTTCCTGTGTTTGCTGAGTTGTGTAAAAACGCTCCGGCCGACTATATTAATCCGCTGAAGAAGGTTTTATACGACTGTTCCCTTATCGTAGTAATGACACTTAAAGGGAGCCTCAGTGATATTTACTGGCTTAATATAGCCGATGATGAGATTCCTTTTGGCGGATTGATAGAGCATACCAATTTCATTTCAAAGGATAAATATAACGGAAAGACTATTATCTACTTTTCCAAATATTTAAATGTAAATGACAAGTATCTATACATGCCGGAGGATGAGCTCTTTAATGAGTATAAGAAGCACCTGAAGAAAATCTTCCCGAAGTTTGATGAAAGTACCGTTGAAAAGTGTTTTGCTTTTAAGGATAGATATGCCCAGCCTATCTGGCCTATGAGTTATTCAAAAATAAAGCCGGACTATAAAACACCTGTGAAAGGGCTTTATCTTTCCAACACTGCGCAGATATATCCAAACGACAGGGGTATGAATTTCAGTATAAAACTGGGTAAAGAAGTTGTAGAGGCCTTTATGAAGGAACAGGCTTAGAACGGATATTATTTGATAATAAATAAATATTTTAATAAGTTTTAGAGAGGAGTTTAATCAATGGAAAAGGCAAGTAATTTCAAAAAAAGAAATCAGTTTATTAAAAAGATGTTTTTATCAGTAGCTTTAGTATCGGTATTTTTTGTATTTTTTATGGTTTTGCCGGCTTTTGCTGAAGGTGAAAACCTCGTAGTGAATCCTGGATTTGAAGAGGTCACCGGCAACTTGCCTACCAACTGGCGGGTAGATATATTTAATAAAAAGGCAGGGATCACAAAGGTCAGTGTAGAGGAGAATTCTTACAACGGGTCAAAATGTCTTGTAATAGAGAATACCGATGTGAATGATGTGAAAGTGTTACAGGATTTGAAGTTACAGATTGACAAGGTATATAAAATCAGCTTTATGGCTAAAGGCGAAAACTTTAATTCCAAGAGTCCAGCAGGAGGAAACCTTACTATACTGGGTGATGGCATATTTGAATCAAAGCAGACCTTGAACACAAATGGTCAGTGGCAAAAGGTTGAGGCGTATGCCAAGGTTAAAAGCAAGGGCAGTGATCTTCTGCAGGTTGCTATGAGAGTTGGAGGGTTCGGAACGACAGTAAAGGGTAAAGCATACTTTGATGATGTTTCGGTCGAACTTATAGAAGATATACCGGACGGTGTAAATCCTGTTGACTTTTATGTACCTGGTGAACAAAAGACTGATGATGCAAATAAAGAACCTTCAAAGAATGAGAGTAAGGACGGAAATAATAGTAAACCTATTATAATAATTGTAATAATTGTAGTTGCAGTGGGACTTCTGGTTTTTGTAGAATTAAAATTTGCTAAACGCGGTAAAAATAGCGAACAAGGTGCAGAGGACAAAAAAGAAGAAGAGTTGGAATACGGGGATGACGAATACGAAGAAGACGATGAAGAATAGTAATTGAAATAATAGTGCCGGGAAATTGTGGTATATGTTTCAAGTCAATGAAACTGGATATCATGATTTCCCAAATAGTGTTTTTACGGTAATGTGATATAATTATTGAAGTATTCTTTTTACGTAAAATAATCGTTTAAGTATTGCTGAGGTTAATATGATTTTTGCAGATGATATGCAGGTCGTTGTTTTACTTGGTGGCTTGGGAACAAGATTAAAGGAAATTACGAAAAATACCCCAAAGCCGATGATTGATATAAACGGACGTCCGTTTTTTTATTATCAGATGGAACTGATGAAGTGGTACGGATTTAAAAATTTTCTCTTCTGTGTGGGCTATAAGGGTAGCCTGGTTGAAGATTACTTCGGAGACGGAGAAAAGTTCGGTGTTAGAATAGAGTATTCTTATGATGGGGATAAGCTTTTAGGCACGGGCGGCGCGATCAGGAAGGCTCTTGAACTTCTTGAGGAGGATTTCCTTATCATATATGGCGACTCATACATGGATATCGATTATGGGGAAGTAATTTATAATTATAGGGTTTTAAAGGATACTGAAAACAAAAAAGGCCTTATGACGGTCTTTAAAAACAACAATTTATTTGATAAAAGCAATGTGGTTTTCAAAAACAATTCCCTGATATGCTACGATAAAGTCAACATAACTTCAGATATGGATTATATTGATTATGGGATATCTGTGCTTAACAGGTCAGTTATTGAGGTTATTCCGGAGGGACATACTGTTGATCTTGCCGAAATATATACGAATCTCGTAAAGGATAGGTCAATGGCCGGCATTGAGGTCAGAAAAAGGTTTTATGAAATAGGAACTCCTTCTTCTTTGGAAGAATTTAAAAAATATACAAATAAAAGGATTTACACTCCCAGTCCATTTATTTTCCTGGATAGAGACGGGACAATCAACGAAATTGTTTTTAATGAAGATACCGAAAATCTTGATTCTCCCCTTTCGGCTGAGCAGCTTGTTCTGCTTCCCGGAACAGAAGAGGCCCTTAAAATTTTCAAATCGTTGGGTTATTCACTTGTTATTGTGACAAACCAGCCGGCGGCAGCAAAGGGGAAAGTAACCCTCGGAAAGCTATATGAGGTTAATTCAAGGCTTAAAAGTATGTTATCCGAAAAAGGAATTTATTTGGACGATATTCTTATGTGTGCTCATTTTCCTCAAGGAAAGGAAGGGTTGAAGGAACGGTTTCTTATTAAAGACTGCAACTGTAGAAAGCCCAAACCGGGACTTTTAAAGAGAGCAATGGAGAAATACAATGTTGACATTGAGAAGACTTATATGGTCGGGGATTCGCATGTCGATGTGTTGGCAGGTGCAGCGGTTGATCTGAAAACGATATTTTTAGGCAGGTATAAATGTGATACATGCCAGCTTCTTGGTGAAATTAAGCCCGATTTTACATTCAAGAGCTTATTGGAATTTGCAGAATATTTATTAAAGATAGACAACTTAAAAACCTTATAAAAATTAAGTAACGAAAAATAGCGATGCCTTTACGCTTTTTGAGATACATAAAAATTCAATTTAAAGTTGCTTATAAAGGGGCAACGTGGAAACGCATAATATGGCAGCTAGCGGAATTAATCGAGAAAGATACAATACGGTATTTCCGGAAAATTGATTTGGATTCTTTTCTGTAGT
>JAEZNF010000626.1 GCA_023441845.1 Bacillota bacterium
CAAATTTTCTTACTTCATTATCATCATTTAAGTCTATACCAAGCTTTTTCATTTCAGCCCGGCAGCTTGCACACCAGCATGGACGAATACCAACGATGTCAAAGAAGATCCCGTCAAGCTTGTCTCCAAGCATTTCGCATACCTCTGTTGTGTGTTGGAATAAGAAATCATAATAGCCGGTGTTAACACAAAGAGATTGGTAAAAGCCGGGCTCGGTAAAGGAACCGCCTTCATGTGAACCATCTTTCTTACGAATTAACCATTCGGGATGAGTTGTAGCTGAGTGGTAATCCCATTGTACTGTTATATATACCGGAGCACGTACACCTGTTGCATGTAGCGCATCTACCTGCTCCAGAAGGAGATTAGGACGCTTCAGATGAGGATGCATCAGCTCCGGAAATTTTTTTGAGGGATAATACATCCAGCCATGATGACATCTTGCAAAAACAGTCATTGAACTAATAGATGCCTCTTTTACTGTTTGAGCGAACTGTTCAGGATCAAATTCAGAAGCAATACCACCAATGTTTTCAGAGGTGTGAAAATCCAAATGGACTTGACGAGGAGATAATTCTAGCATAATTATTCACCACTTTCGTTGTAAGAATTGTATTGCACTTGTTTTATTGTTCAGCTCAATTGTAGTATTATATAGTGTAAGGGACAATGTAATAAACAGACTAAAGGATGTGTTTTTGTGACAGCTGATCAGGTAAGCTTTACAATTGTACGCTGCGTTAATTATGAAGCCGGTACTAACTGGAACCATAGTATTAATTTATATCCCTTTAATATATTATACTTTGTAATGGCTGGAGATGGCCATATATGTGTTGATAATGAAGTTACTGATCTTCTTCCCGGGTATGCATATCTTATCCCTGCAAATACTCTATTCAGCTGCTGGTGTGACAGCCATATACATAAAATATATGCAGATGTGCATGTTGAGATTGTTCCCGGTTATGATATCTTTTCATCTTCCTCAAAAGTAAGGGTAGTACCATTTCCTCTTGAGGAAATTTTAAGGTTTTCGGATGCGCTTAAGGTTTCTTGCTTTAAGAATACAATATATATAAGAAGTGAGATCATGAGGGCGGTTTCTATGTTTGTAGAGGACGATTTTCAAATTGCTGATAAAAACATCTTGAAATACAAGGATATTCTGCAGGATATTGAGCAGAACCTCTCATGTGAGCTTAAGGTAAGTGATATAGCAATGAAGTATGGATATAATTCTGCAGTTCTATCAAGAAATTTTAAAAAAGTATTTGGGTATGGCTTGAAAACCTACATTGAAAGGCTGATAGTAAGCAGCATCAAGCAAAAACTGATAACAAGCAATAGAACAATTAATGAACTTGCAGTAGAGTATGGGTTCTGCGATCAATACTATTTGTCAAATTTCTTCAAAAAATTCGAAAAATGCTCGCCTGCAGAATACCGCAGGAATAATCAGAATAGATAAATTTATTACATAAACACTCAGATTTTAGATCATTACTCTCTCTTTAAAAGATTTCGGGAATCCAAAATGCTAATGCAATACCAAGAGCAAAGGAAATAAAATTGGACGTCAACGCATATGCACTTGGTTTCCATTTGGGAACCTCCTTAAGGCTATTTTTTTTCAGATACCAGTTATATAGAATTGCTTCCGTAATAACTACCGCAACTTCAAGTATAAAATAGAATATTATGAATGTCATTACACTGGAGCGGTAATTGATAATATTAAGTGCGAGGTTGAGCGCAACTTGCGTTATGATGTTAACGAGTGTGATAAAGCGAATTTGCTTTCTTTCCCGAAATCCGAACAACAGCGCAATCGCTAACTCTGCTATTATTGTAATAACAATACGTACAATCAGAGAGAGAGCTTCACCAGTATAATCATAGGATTTTTCAGCAGAAAGTTTTGTACCATCAACCTTGGCAGTGAAATAGCTGTCAAAGGCATAACGCTCATACATGGTATCACTTACTATAAAGCTGTCTGTTTCGGGAAAGTATAAAAGTATTTTGAATACCTTCGGCGGATAGTCGCCTTTATTATAGTGGGCATAGTTATTGTTGTCATTTAGCGCAGAGAAAGGTCCGGTGGATTCTACGCTTGAAAGCAGCGTTGCATAGTATGTCTTGCCTTCAAGACCATTAAAATCAATAACGACCGACGGTTTAGGTCCCGTATCCGCACTCGCAGTTAAAGGAAACAAAACTGTCATGACTATAACACAAAGCAGTATTAAAGTTACTTTTCTCATGAGACAATCCCCTTTGTCATATTCATGATGCACTATGGTATAATTAGCTCACATAAATTATGTCATCTCATTTGAATCTATTTATCTTGGTATTAGTGTGGTGCCTTTCTACTTATACGTAGTTATATCATATCATGTAACTATACAAAAATTGGTTTTCTTCCTCCGAAATTTAATTTCTACATTTATAAACTTAAGAATACTATGCAATAAAAAATTATTGACTTTAATTGTGTCCGTATCCTCGCTAAAAAATCGCAACCACTGCAGGTCTGCCTCGATGCCGGAGCGAAGA
>JAEZNF010000062.1 GCA_023441845.1 Bacillota bacterium
TGCAGAGGTTTCTTTCAGCGGACAGGCAGGGCCACCGGACCACAAGCTTGTGCTTTGGTACAGAACCCCTGCGACAAACTGGATGACATCGGCTTTGCCAATCGGAAACGGGCGGCTTGGTGGAATGGTTTTCGGAGGAGTAGCCCAGGAGCATATCCAATTTAACGAGAAAACCTTATGGACGGGTAATACGACTTCCTTAGGAAATTATCAGAATTTTGGGGATTTGTATCTGAATTTTTCCGGCTTGACGTCCGTTTCCAATTACAGAAGAGAACTGGATATTGAAGAGGCTATATCTAGAGTTACCTATACAGTGGGTTCCACACAATATACACGTGAATATTTTGTAAGTTATCCCGATAATGTCATGGTGCTGCGTTTATCTTCAAAGTCAACAGGCAGCCTGACTTTTGATGTAAGCATGACGAATGCCCACGCCGGAACAACTACATATTCAGGAAATAATATTACAATGGCAGGTAACCTGGATCTCTTATCTTATGAAGCACAGATACAGATATTGAATGAAGGCGGAAGTATAACAACGGGAAGCAACAAGATTTCGGTAAGCAATGCAAATGCAGTTACGATCCTTCTTGCCGGCGGTACTGATTATGATGCCTCCAAACCGACCTATAAGGGAACAGCGCCTCATACGGCAGTCAGCAGCCAGATAGCAACTGCATCACAGAAGAGCTACAGCGCTCTGAAATCGAACCATATCAGCGATTATCAGGCATTGTTCAACAGGGTATCCTTAAACCTGAATGATACCAAACCTTCTGTTTCTACAAACGATTTGATAAATGAATATAATAGCGGTAGCCGCAATCCGTTCCTTGAAGTACTTTATTTTCAATTTGGGCGTTACCTTACAATAGCAAGTTCCAGGGGGATAGGACTGCCTTCTAACCTTCAGGGTATTTGGAACAACAGCAACACACCGCCCTGGCAGAGTGATTACCACAGCGATATAAATCTTCAAATGAATTACTGGCCTACGGATGAAACAAACCTAAAGGAATGCTTTACTCCATTCTCGGACTATATATATAATCAGGCCGTGACAAGAGAGACGTGGCGGAACAATGCTTCAGCCAAAGGGTACAAAGGCTTCAGTCTATACACTCAGTGCAATCCCTTCGGATATTCGAACTGGGAATATAATGATGAAGCTAATGCATGGTACTGTCTGAACTTATGGGACCATTATAAATTTACCCAGGATACCAACTATCTTAAAAATACGGCATATCCAGTCATGAAGAGCGCCTGTGATTATTGGCTAAGCAGTCTTGTCACCGACACTGACGGCAAGCTGGTGGCACCGAATTCATGGTCGCCTGAGCATGGCAGCCCATATAGGGAAAAAGGCACCACCTATGCACAGACATTGATCTACCAGCTGTTTAACAATACAATAAAAGCCTGCCAGGTTTTAAATACTGATTCAGACTACAGAAGCACACTGCAGACAAAGCTTGCGCAGCTTGATCCCGGACTCAGGCTGGGTGCAAATATCACTTCAAACGGTGTTAGCTATGGACCGTTGTTGCGTGAATGGAAATACCAGAATGATGTGCTTGGCGAGCAGCACAGGCATTTTTCACACCTGATCGGCTTATACCCGGGCGATATAATATCACCTTTTATAAATATAACCTATTCCAACGCGGCAAAGGCATCACTTATTGACAGAGGTGACGGAGGAACCGGATGGGCCCGAGCATGGAAAATTAATTCCTGGGCAAGGCTGCTGGATGGAAATCATGCAAAAATTTTATTGCAGAACGCATTGCGTTTAACAACTGTAACTACTATTGATATGAGTAATGGCGGCGGTATTTATGAAAATCTGCTCGATGCTCATCCACCGTTCCAGATTGACGGAAACTTCGGAGCTACGGCAGGTATTGCAGAAATGATCCTGCAAAGCTATATGGATAATATTCACCTCCTTCCCGCTCTACCCGACTCATGGCCTAAGGGCAGCGTAAGTGGACTGGTTGCGAGAGGCGGCTTCACAGTGGATATCAATTGGGAAAGTAGTAATATTAAAGATGTTACAATAACTTCAAACAGCGGAAACACATGCATTGTAAAGAACAAGCTTTTCAAGCAGCCAGGCAGTTTCACTGTGTCAAAGCTTTCAGACGGTTCTGACGTCGGTTACACTGCTTCGGGTGATACCATAACCTTTGATACTATGGCAGGAGAGAAATACAGGATTACCGCTGCTCCTGCTCCGACACCTTTACCGCGATCGGCCTTTACACAGATTGAGGCGGAAGATTTCGATAACCAGTGGGGAGTCCAGACTGAGAGCTGCAACGAAGGCGGACAGGATGTCGGGTATATTGAGAACGGTGATTATGTTATTTACAACAATATCAGTTTCGGTAGTGGTGCGGCAAGCTTTCAGGCTAGAGTATCCAGTGCTGCCAGCGGAGGAAATATCGAGATCAGGATTGACAGTATTGATGGCCCGTTGGTTGGAACTTGTCCGATTGTCGGAACCGGCGACTGGCAGACTTGGGTTGATGCAAAATGTAATGTCAGCGGTGCAAGCGGTATACATGATCTTTATTTAAAATTTACAGGTGGTAGCGGTTACTTGTTTAATCTAAACTGGTGGAAGTTCAGTGCTGCTCCAACGTCTACACCGGGAAAAAGTATTGACTTAAATAACGATGGCGCTATAAACATGAGGGATGTAATGCTAATGGCCAAAGCATTTAATGCTGTCAGAGGAGATGCCAGATTTGTTGATGCATACGACTTTAATAATGACGGAGCTGTGAACATGACTGATATAATGGTGCTTGCGGCTAAATTTAACACTATTGTATAGTTCAAAGATAAAGATATCGAACTCTACAATTGGGCTTACTTCAGTCTGCAAGATTCCGACTGCTGAATGGGGTATGGGAAGATTTTTTCCGCGGATTTTCCTACTACCTCAAATAAAATAGATTAAATGGAAATTTACGATAAAATCAAAATTTTGGAGGGTTTGTGGCTTTATCTTAATCATCCAGAAATAGTCCTTGATAATAAAGGTTTTTGGCGTTGTTTACATGTAAACAACGCCAAAAAACATATCTGCATCTATTTACCAAAGTCATCAGTTGCAGGCTTATCAGTTTCAATTGCATTAAATTCTCCTCTAATGTTTTTAATGAGATCTTCGTGCTTAGCTATTCCGCTGTCTACTACTGCAACCTTAACTCCTTTTCCGGTAGTTTTCTTCCATGCACTATCTGCTTCTACACGTTTAATTCCCCATGGTATCTGTTGTTTATTGTTTCTTTTACCTAAACCATTTACATAAATTGTTGTTGGATACAAAGTAATAATAACCGTAAAAATTGCAAGTACCAGTGCCAAAAGTTTTTTTTTGAAATTCAATTTCTTTCCTCCTGACCTTATTATTCTTTAAGGCAAAGCCTATTTAGAACTTATTATTCTTAATTAGTATAGGAATATAAAAAAATAATGTAAAAAAAATACTAAAGAATAACATTAAAATATAAAACGGAAGGGTCATTGAACTATCGTTTACTAAAAAAATTCGTATACTTTTCGTAACTGACTGATTTTTTGGAGCGTATTCAAATATGCTTTTAGATAGTAAAATAATAATAATAAAAATATCAATAAAAATAGCTATCCACATACGTTTTTTTAATATGACTAATGAAAATAAGGATACAACAAATGGGATACTGGCACTAACCAGTATTGTTTGTAATAGGGGATTCACAAAACCACCTCAAATGTATTTGAATTTACCTATATTATTATATTTATAATATATTAACAAAAAACATTATTTTTCAGTTCCGATGATATTTGCTAATTTTTTATTTGCTTCGATTAAGATATCCTCTCATGAAGTCTATATATTCAAGCGGAGCATTAATTTGTGAAAAATATGGATCGGTATAATAAAGTACATTATTTTCGTCATCAATTCCTGTTACTAAAAAAGCATGCTTGCCATGACGGTTTTTATTTGGATCCCATGAGTAGTAATACGTAACACATCAAGGATAAATGATTTTTCTTCTTGGCTTATCTCGGGCTTGGGCGCTATGTCCAAAAATATTTTTTTATACTTTTCCATTAAATCAATAGCCATATTTCTTTTTACAGACCTGCTCTGACATCTGATGCTTTTTCCACCGAATACAGAGCGCAGCCGTATTTTTTGAAAGAATAGTAGTTCAATAATGAATGCAAGGAACAATGTGTTTCGGAATCAAGAATCAAGAGCATCACGGATGATGCGACTACGAGAAAGTATTGTTATCCCCTTACTTCGACTAATATATGCACTAACTACCTTTGCTTGTAATTCCATTATTTCATAT
>JAEZNF010000063.1 GCA_023441845.1 Bacillota bacterium
CTATGAAGGCATTTGGAGGTAAGGTAGGCAGCTTTAGCGTTACAAAAGGCTGGGAGCCTGATATGGATGTATACGGCTATATTGAAGGTACTGTAAATAATGGTGTCCCGACAGTAACTAAAGGCGGAATTGTCATAGTAGCGGAAGCAAACTATACTTCCCAAACACAATACTTTATAGGGCCTGTTCCGGTTTATCTGGAGATCGGCGGAGGTGTCAAACTGGAAATAGACACTGGAATAAGCGGTTACATACCGTCTTCCGGTAAATTGCAAATTAATTCGGAAATCACATTAACACCGCGCTTTGAGATAGGCGGAGGTGTTGGAATAGCAAATGTAGTAACTGTAGGTGGTACAGGCGAAGCAGAACTTGAATTCAAGATGCGTTGTCTGGAGAGCTATTTGAAGATAACACTGACAGGAAAGTTAAATTTAAAGGCAACAGCGCTGTTTTTTGAATATAAAAAGACAATTGCGCAAGGTACCTGGAATCTGTATGAGACAAGACCATCTGCCAGGTCAAATGAGTTAAGTGCTCCTCCGAATATGTACAGTGACATGTATAATTCAGATGAGTATTCAATAATGTCGAGAGACTACATAAACAGGCCGTCGGAATGGACTGGAGATAAGCAGACGCATCTTTCACCAGGTACTGCAATGGCCCCTAATTTTTCAAATAAAGAGATAAAGACGTTAGGAACCAATATATATCCTAATGCACAGCCGCAGTTGGTAAATTACGGAGACAAGCAAGTTTTGGTATGGGTTGCCGATAATCCGGACAGAACAGGTACAAACAGGACAATGCTGGTATATTCCGTATATGATAAGGCAAGTAAATTATGGAGTGCACCTGCAGCAGTAGATGATGACGGTACTGCGGACTTTTATCCTCAATTGGCTCATAATGACAGACACCTGTATGTTGTATGGCAAAACAGCAATAAAACATTTAACGCTGATGAATCATTGGAATCTGTGGCTGCATCAGGTGAAATAGCTGTGAGTGAATTCAACGCTGAAACCAATACCTTCGGAAAAGGTGTCCAATTGACAAAGAACGATGTGGTTGATACTATACCTAGAATAGCTGCATCAGACGATGATGTCTATGTTACATGGACCAGCAATGATAATAATGACATATTCGGTGTAAACGGAGAAAATTCAATATACTATTCGGAACTGACATATGAAGGATGGTCCGATCCTTTATTGCTTTGTAAAGGCTTGAATGCAGTTCCTTCCCTCAGCGCAGGTTTTATTGAAAATACATTTACGGTTGCGTATGTTTCAGATGGAGACAATGTACTTGAGACTATAAATGACAGGGAGATTTATATTGTAAGACCGGATAGCGAAAGCACAAGGCTTACAAATAATGAAACGCTTGATTCTTCACCTGTTTTCTCCAGGATTAACGGAACTGATGCTTTGTACTGGTACAATGAAGGTAATATATCATATTTGACTAAATTGGATGAAAAGCCGGGTAATGTTTTCGAAGGGACGAAAGCAGGCTTGAAGGATGACTTTAAGGTTCTTTCCGGCAGTGAGGATGAAACTGCAATTATCTGGCCGGATACAAAAGACGGTTCTACAGGAATATATGCTGCTATTTACGATGCCGCCAAGGGAGAATGGAGTGAAGGTGTAACGCTGTCAGATATCGGAAGTGAGATTCAGTCGCTCGACGGTACTTTTGACAGCAACGGTAACTTTGGTATAGCGTTCAGCAAGGTTATACAATTGGCTGATGATGCCGAACAATCCGACCTTTGTATGATGAGAGTCAGCCCGTCATACAACCTGACGGTTAACAGCGTCAATTATAATCAAAATAAAGTCATACCTGGTGCAGAACTTCCAATTGAAGTTGAAGTAAGCAACAATGGCGAAATTGGCATTGAAGAACTGGTTATAGATATTATGAACGGAACCGAAATTGTCGATTCCAGGAGCATACAGACAAGTCTGAAGCCTGGAGAGACCAAAACGGTAACTGTGTCAATGAATTTACCTGAGACCATAACAAAAAGTACATATAGTCTTAATGTAACAACCGTAGCAGGCGAAGAATATGACACAAATGACAACACTAAGGAATTTGTGATTGGTTATACCGATATTTCCCTGCAATTTGAAAGGCAAAGTGATAGGAATATTGAAAATGTAGCTGTGCGTGTTTTAAACCTGAGTCATGTAGCTACCGGAGCTGTCCTTAAGGTGACAAAAGGCAGTGAGAGCGGAGAAGTGATTGACACAAAGGTTATAGACAATGTTGATGGCACGTTGGAGTATAAATACCAGTTTGATACAAACGAGCTGTGCGCAGGTAAGGATTCTGAGACTATATATTTCACAGTTACAGCAGATAATGAGGAATTATACACAAGCGACAACAGTGAATTTGTTGTTCTTAAGGAATTTAAAGTACCGTTTATATATGGTGATGTTAATGCTGACGGCAATGTAAATTCGACTGACTATGCAATAACACAAAGATATATATTAGGTATGATAAGCGAATTTAAGAAGTATACCGGTGAAGTATATCCGGAAGGGTCCATAGCAGCAGATGTTGACGGATCAAGAATTCGTTATCCCGACAATAAAATTATTCTTACTTCTACAGACCTGGCATATATTAAAAGATACATACTGGGTATGATTGACAAATTCCCTGCTGAAGAATTGCAGAACCCATGACGAACAAGGTAAGAAGGCATTTCAACGGTATACTTTTCAAAGGTTATGCCTTTGAAAAACAAATGTATTTAGAAATTGCCGCTTAGGCGGGATAAATAATATATTTTGATTTCTTAAATACTAACGTTGCTTAACACAATATATTTCTGGGAAATTAGTTGTGTTAAGCAGCACTAAAGATAACGAACTCTATATCTTAATTTATTCGGAGGACTGAAAAATCCATCAATAGGGGTTTCGCAGACCGACATAAATTAATTATAGAGTTCGTTATTTATAGAATAAACAACTTTATAATTAAATTTATATCCAGGCTCCTATTGGAATTAAAACCGCCTTTCAATATCATCAAGTGCTTTTCTCAGCTTTTCAGCAGCAATTTTGGCATGTTAAGGGCATTCTGTAAATATATAATTTCGATTTAGCCGGGCTGGTTTTTAACAATTTATTTTTGTGTTTTGTGGTATAATTAAAGTACTATTTTACAAAAGGAAAATTACCTATGTTATTTGATACGCACGCTCATTATAACGATCAAAGGTTTGAAGAGGACAGGCATGAAATAATAAGGAATGCCCACGAAGAAGGAGTAAGCTATATTCTAAATGCTTCTTCCGACATTCCGTCCATTTCTTTCAGTGTTTCTTTGTCTCAGGAATATGATTTTGTATATGCTGCGGTGGGAGTACATCCCCACAATGCGGCAGAAATTGATGAAAGCTTGCTCGAAACATTGAAAGAGTATGCGAAAATGCCTAAAACGGTTGCCATAGGAGAAATCGGCCTTGACTATTATTACGACAACAGTCCGAGAGAAATACAGAAATACTGGTTTGCAAGGCAGATCGGACTTGCAAAAAGCCTTAATCTGCCTATCATAGTACATGACAGGGATGCACATGAAGATGTAATGAATATAATAAAGGCTGAAGACGCCAAAGCTGTTGGCGGGGTAATGCACTGCTTTTCGGGAAGCGTTGAAATGGCAAGGGATTTGCTGGATATGAACTTTTATATCTCAATAGGAGGTCCTGTAACCTTTAAAAACGCCAAAAAAGCAATTGAGGCTGTAAAGTATGTGCCTATGGACCGGCTTCTTATTGAAACGGACAGCCCGTATCTGACCCCGGAGCCATTTAGAGGTAAAAGGAACTACTCTGGATATGTCGGGCTTGTTGCTGAAAAAATTGCCGGAATTAAAGGGGTTACGTTTGAAGAGATAGCTGAAATAACCACGAATAATGCTAAAAGGCTGTTTGGAATAAAATAATTGGCGGGGTGGGGAAATGAAAAAAGTAGTTTTGATTATGGTTAGTGTTTTAATATTGACTATATTTATTTCCTTTAATTATCTTCTCTGGTATAGAGGCGAACAAATTGTACAATATGAAACGGATATCAATGAGATGGAAAAAAGCCTGAGAGAAAAGCAATCTGTTTCTGCCAGCAAAATTGATGACTATATAGGGCAGATTTTTAAGCAAAACCAAGAAATACAAAGCCTCGGTGCCCAGATATCAAGCTTAAAGGACGATAATAGTAAACTGCAGCAGGATTATGACCAGGAAGTGGTGAATAATAATACTAAGAATGCCATTATAGGTAAGCTTAAGCTGCAGGTAGATTTGGAACCTTTAAAAGTGATTATCAAAAACTGGGTTGATTTCATTGACAAAGCCAGATATGAGGATGCTTACAGGCTTCTTAACAATGCACCCATATCTCAGGATGCAGCAAAAAACCTTAGTGAGTTTGCAAACAAATTCAGGAATGTTAAGGGTATTAATGTGAAATCCGTTGAGTTGCTGACAGAGGGACTTCCTGAAAATAAAAAGGGAGATATCATATTTAAGGCGGTTGTTGATGTAACGGAAGTAGATGATGCCGCAACCGGCGAACTGGTTAAGGGTTCAAACTATTTGTATTTTAACATGTCGGTGCGGGAAGTCAACAATGAATGGGGTATTTCCAGTATACCGTCAACCCGGCTTAATTGACATAATAATCACTTTTTCTATGAACCTTTCATATAATGATAATGAATAATTCAGAATCTTTATATGGAGGGACCTTTTAATGAGAGACGAAAATAAGAACAAGGAAGAAAAGGCTGTAGAAGTAAAAAAAGATATGGGTAAGGAAATGGTAATGCCTGTGGAATCTAAGATGCCCATGCAGCAAATGCCTGT
This sequence comes from Bacillota bacterium, assembly GCA_023441845.1. Lineage (GTDB taxonomy): Bacteria > Bacillota > Clostridia > Acetivibrionales > DSM-2933 > JAEZNF01. The sequence continues at coordinate 4,904 of JAEZNF010000063.1, forward strand.
AGAATTTAAGCCCGCCCAGCAAATGCCTGCTGAACTGGCACCGGTTATGCAACCTACGACCGTATGCTGTCCGTTTTTAACGAATATGCAGTGTCCTATGCTATATGAACAGGGAATGATGGAGAACAATAGTCCTGTAATGGGTATGCAGGAAGCTTACCCGCAAATGATGAATTCAAATATGGCGCCAAACATGGTTGCACCGAATATGTATATGCCGAATATGATATCACCGGAAATGTACTCACCAAACATGACCTCACCGGAAATGTACTCACCAAACATGACCTCACCGAATATGTACTTACCAAACATGGCATCGCCGAATATGTACTCACCAAACATGACCTCACCGAATATGTAC
>JAEZNF010000096.1 GCA_023441845.1 Bacillota bacterium
GATTGGGAGAAACGGAAGAAGCATTAAAAGCATATGACAGGGCAATCAAATATGGACCGAAGGAACCTAAAGCATATGTGAATAAGGGCCGTGCGCTTCAAAGCCTGTATAAGGACAAGGAAGCTGTTGAAAATTTTGATAAGGCACTGAAAATTGACCCGAAATATCATGAGGCTTTATATTATAAAGCCGATTCCCTGATTTATCTTGGCAATTATGAAGAAGCAGTCAAATGCATGGATAAATCTATTGAAGTGAGTAACAGCAATCCCAAATATTACATAGGCAAGGGGCGGGCCTTATATTTCCTGGGTAAGTACAAGGAATCAATTGAATGTATGGAGAAGTCATTGAAGTTGGATCAGGATTCCTCAAATGCCCAGCTGTGGAAAGCTAAAAATCTTTTGCGTCTAAAGGAGTATGATAAGGCAAAGGAAATCTGTGAAACTGTACTAAAGAAAGAACCCAAAAATCCTTTTGCATACGATATAAAAGGTAATTTGCTGATAGCCGAATGCCGGTATAAAGAGGCAATTCCTTTGTTTGATAAAGCCATAGAACTGAGTCCTTTATATGAGGATGCCTACTCGGACAAGGTTAGTGCCTTCTATTATATGAAGAACTATTCCGAGTGCATAGACTTATCGCTGGAAACTATTAAAAAGTTTCCCCGCAATGCTGACGTTCTTTGGTATCTGGCAGATTGCTATTGTGCAAAAAACATGCATAATGAAGCAATACAATACTATAAAAAGGTTATTGAACTAAACCCCGACGGTGACAGGTTCTATTCGCTGATTGCATATGAGTATTTTATCCTTCAGGATTTTGTCAATTCGGAAATGTACAGTAAAAAGGCTCTGGACTTAAATAAGAACAATAAGACTGCCGCAAGTATTCTAAATGAAGTAGAAAAGAGGAAACTACCCGAAAGCCGGCAAATTTCCGAATTTATCGCTGAAAACTATCTGTACATTGATAAGGTAAGGGATTTTGAAAAAAAGTCCAGGGCATTTACTTCTAAAAAAGATGTCGGTATTCAGGATATCACATCATTTGTGAACTCGGTAAAAGAGAAAAATGACAATTTTACATTTGTTGTTTCGGGAAAAGACTACGACACGATGGCGGAGATGGAAAAGTCCAATCAGCCGGTTTTTAAGGAAATGGATAAAAACGTAGTGTACGTGGGCATAAATTCCTTTACATCAAACACGGGCTGGCAGTTTAAAGAAATAATCGATAAAATCAAAAATCCCCAGGAAAAGTATATGGTCATTGATTTAAAGGATAATGGCGGAGGCCTTGTAAACCGTTCAAACGATATACTTGATTTACTGCTGCCGGTATGCACAACCGGTTATTTGATTTACCGTGACGGTTACATTGATTCGTATAATTCGGATGAAAACTATTCAAAATTCAAAGGTATATACATTTTCACCAATCAGAACTCGGCAAGCAGCGCAGAGTTCCTGTCCATGGGACTTAAGAAATTTCTTCCCAACGTTACTGTTGTCGGAAGGCCCACATCAGGAAAAGGTGTAGGACAAAAAGTATATGAAAACAAAGCTAAAAAGTACATGATATACCTGGTCAGTTTCTATTGGAATGTAAAAGAAAAAAATATCCAGGCAGAAAAGATAAAGCCCGATATCAAAGTATGGAGAAATAACAACGATGCATTTTTAAACGCGGTTTACAAAGATATATCTAAAAAATAGATTTTATGTTATCAGCTAATTTAGATTTTTTGCCGATAATGATAAATGTAAAGAAGATATATAAGACAAGTAATTTAAACCATATCGCAGCTAGGCTGCAAGCTTCGAAGTATGAAAATAGCTGCTAAAACTACTTAACTATATCTTCTCGAAAAGTGTCTTATAAAGCTTACGCCATAAGACTTTCAGAATATAAGTTTGCTGGAAAAACAAACTTTTTTGAGAAGAATAGTATAATAGAAGCCAAATTACTTAAACCGGGAGGAAGCTATGCAAAAAAATGCATTGGTCTTAGGAAACATACAAAAAGTTATAGAAGAAATATATGTTGAATCGGGGGGGCATTCCGTAGATAAGGAAAAGATTCTACCTTTATTGAATGCCGGTATATTTATAAAGACCCAGGTTACCAATTCACTCAGATGGAATGTAAGTACCATACTTGATATAAACGAGGATTTGGTAACTCTTCCCTATACAAATGCCGATGCTTTATCGGTACTTTTGAAGGATGATGTTGTTAAGTTCCGGTATGGGGTGGATAAATACGATTTGAATTTTCTAGGTACTCTAAAAAGCATTGATTCTGGTGAATTTCCTACAAAACTGATAAAAATCATGAAGGTAGAAATATGGAAGAACAAGAGAGGCTCTACAAGGCATAACGCGGGATTTATGTGCAATTCAACATCTGAATTGGATGAAAAGTTTATATCATATCTGATTAATCTAAGTGACTCGGGTGGAGGCGTTATCTGTAAGGAGAATTTAAGAATTGGCAGTAATATAAAGCTGTCTTTTTTCGGTCCTGATATAAAACCTGTAGAGTTGATTGCCACAATAGTCCGCAGTAAAAAAACTATTGAGAATAAGACCGAATATGGAATCAGGTATTTTAATATTCTGCCGGACGCATATCAAAAAATCCAGCGATATATAAAAGAGGAAAAGGATCAGGAGGCCGAAGCCTATATAAAAATTTGCAGAGATTACAATGTAAAGCCTGTTACATAATTTGCTTCCCAAAAAAATACGCTGGGACCGGACACTAATAAAAGTCTCAGGGGCAACGAGGCCCTGAGACTTTTGCCGGATTTACCATTGGAAAATGGGCACTAAATAAAAAGGGCTGTTTAAAGTAAAATAGGCTCTGTAAAACAGAGTCAGTTATTAGCCTCTTTTTTTAACTGTCTATTATAAAGGGCCTGTTTTACTTTACAACAGCCCCTTTTATTTTTATATTTTGGTTGTCCAGTTCATCTTGTCTTCAAGTTTACCGCTCTGAATTCCTGTAATTGCATCATAAATTTTTGCAGACAATTCACCTATTTTACCGTCGTTTACTGTTATCTTGTTACCGGACCAGTTCAATTCACCGATTGGTGAAATAACAGCAGCTGTACCGGTACCGAAAGCTTCTTCAAGTAATCCGTTGGCATGAGCCTCATAAACCTCATGTATGGAAATTTTTCTTTCCGAAACATTTACACCCCAGGATTTGAGGAGCTCAATTGTAGAATCCCTTGTAATTCCCGAGAGGATGCTTCCTTCCAATGAAGGAGTCAGAACTTCGCCATTTATCTTGAAGAATACATTCATAGTGCCGACTTCTTCTATATACTTCTTTTCAACGCCGTCAAGCCACAATACCTGCGTATATCCCTTCTCCTTGGCTTCTACCTGGGCTTTTAAGCTTGCAGCATAATTGCCTGGGGTTTTGGCAAAACCGATACCGCCTTTTACTGCTCTAACATAATTGCTTTCTATATATATTTTTACCGGGTTAATGCCCTCCGGATAATAAGCGCCTACAGGAGAGAGGATAACAATAAACTTGTATGTTTTTGAAGCTCTTACTCCAAGATACGGGTCTGTTGAAATAATAAAAGGCCTTATATAGAGTGAGGTGCCTTCAGCGGAGGGAACCCAATCCTGATCAACCTTAACCAGGGCTTTAACTGCCTCTACACAAAAATCAACATCCACTGGAGGGATACATAACCTGTCGTTTGATATATTTACCCTTTCCATATTTTTGGCCGGCCTGAATAATAGAATATTGTTGTCTTTGGTCTTATATGCTTTAAGACCTTCAAATATAGCCTGTCCATAATGTAAAACCATTGTAGCCGGATCTAATTCCAGAGGTGCATACGGAACTATTCTAGGGTCATGCCAGCCCTTGCCATCAGTGTAATCCATTATAAACATGTGGTCGGTAAAGTAATTGCCAAAGCCTAAATTGCTTTGATCCGGTTTCGGTTTAGGTGAGGTGTTTTTTACAATTTTAATATCCATGTTCATATATATATGACTCCCTTCAAAGAAATAAACAAGAGTTTATTTCCTCTTTTAATTAAATACAATTGTAAGGCGTAAAACTAATAATTATTATGACACTTTTTATTTTAAAAATCTATATGTTTCGTGAAAAACATTTTACATTTCCAATTCTGTTTTTTTGCGAAATCATATACCTTGATCCATTGAACGTGCAATACTTTATGAAAATTCCTTTGCGAATTCAATATAGATGAATATTTTTGCATTAACATAAAAAACAAAAATATATATAGAATAGAAAATATCTTTTGGGGAAAATAACAATGAGGGATTTATATTATGAGGTCATCAGGCTGGATAAAAAAAAGGGCTTAAGCTTCAGGTTCAATCTTATTAAAGGCAAGGAAATAAGCGTACAGGGAGCAGCTTTTGTTAAATTCGGAGCAAAGAACGATTCAGTATGTTTTGACCCTCGGGCCGATTCGGAGCTGAGCGGTGAAGAGAAAGAATATATAGTAATGTATGTTTTAAAGTATATTGAGCGGAGTAAAAAAAGATAATATGCTATATTACAGTAATTTCGGACTTCAAAAAGTGTTGCCAGAAAATTTATTGTCTGCTATTATATTCATAGTCAAAATAAGGGTTCATGGAGGCTAAAATGTTTGAAAGGTTTTATCCCGATTTAATGGTGGACAAGGTACAGAATATAGACCTTAATGTATTGAAGGAAAAGGGCATTAAAGGACTTATTCTTGATATTGACAATACTCTTGTGCCGCAATATACAAAAGAAGCAGGCGAAAATGTCGTTAAGTGGATTGAAAGGTTAAAGCGGGAAGGGCTTAATGCATGCATAGTTTCAAATGCATCAAGAACCAGGGTGGGTAAGTTTAATGAACGTCTGAAGATTCTGGCCATACACCGGGCAACAAAGCCTTCTGCAAAAGCTTTTATTAGAGCGGTTAAACTTATGGGAATAAGCTTAAACGAAGCAGCGGTGGTAGGAGACCAGATATTTACCGATGTTTACGGAGGGAACAAGCTCAATATGCTTACCGTTCTGGTTAGTCCCATAGATAAACGTGAGGTGCTGATTGTCAGACTGAAAAGATTTGCCGAAAAAGTGGTACTGACACAGCATTTAAAGCATGGGAGAAATAATGTCAGTATAAATAAGAGGCTTCAATGGAAGAAAAACAGCGCTATCAGGTACAGTAAGGGTGGGTATGGTAATGGAGATAGATAGAAGGGTTAACGGAAAGACCAAAGTGCTGTGCATTATAGGTAATCCTGTTGAACATTCGATATCGCCAATATTGCATAACTCAATAAGCCGGTATTTGGGTATGGATGTTGTTTACGTCCCTTTCAGGGTTGAAAAAACAAGACTGGAGTGGGCTGTTAAAGGACTTGGAGCATTAAATGCCGCAGGCTTCAATGTTACGGTTCCGTTTAAGAATGATATACTTCCGTTTTTAGATGAGATATCCGAAGAGGCGAGGCTTATAGGTGCTGTAAATACCGTGAAAAATATTAACGGGAGATTATACGGCTATAATACCGATGCCGAAGGCTTTTTAAGATCCCTCAATGAAGAAGGCGGAATAGGCTTTAGCGGCAACAATGTTGTGCTTATAGGCGCAGGAGGCGCTGCCAGGGCATTGGCGGTTAAAGCGGCGCTTGATGGTGCAAGAAGGATAACAATAGTAAACCGTACCAAAGAAAAAGCCGTTGAAATAGCAGATATAGTAAACAACAATATTGTGAATATTGCCAGCTGCTTAAGCTTAGGCGACAGCAGCACGGAAAAAGTTTTTAGTGAGAGTAAAATAGTGATAAATACTACATCTGTCGGAATGCATCCGGATGAGAGCAGAACTCCTGTAGAAAATATGACAGGATTATCCTTAAAGCAGATTGTTTGCGATATTATTTACAATCCAGAAAGGACAGTGTTTTTAAAAAATGCCGCCGAAATGGGCTGTAAAGTCTTAAATGGCCTTGGTATGCTTTTTTATCAGGGTGTATATGCATATGAAATATGGATGGATGTTAAGTTTTCCGAGATAGAAATAAAAAATATGTACAATTCATTTATGGACATAATGAAAATAAGATAAATACCGTCTTCTTTAATATCCTTTCATACTTATAGTTATAGATAAACAACTTATAATTGAATTTATTAAGCCAAAAAGTGTTAAGGCAGCGCTGTTTTTTGCTGCTTTATTATTGTAAGTCTTAAAGTTGGTATCTTTTGGCAAAGTAAAATATAACTTTCACTGTAGTTGTGCTAATGCTTCGTGGATGCCACGAAGGCCATTATTGGAAAGTGGAAGCGATATTTTTAGTTCATCTTAAGCTCTGAAAATTTACAGGGCTTTTTTTATATTAGTCCTATTCTATGTTCATATAAAAGCCGATAAAAATAATAAGATTTGCGAAAAATAATAACCGCCATAAATTTTCCAATGTTGAAATAAATTGAAAAATACGCGGTGGTCTGCATTTACGGAGGTTTTATGAACAAGCAGAACCGTAAAAGGCTTGGTGACCTACTTCTTGAAGTTGGTATCATAAGCAGGGAACAGCTGAATGAAGCTCTGGAAATCCAGAAGAAAAACGGCGAGAGACTGGGGGAAGTTCTTATATCGGAGGGATTTGTAACCCAGCAGGAGATTATTGAGGTGCTTGAATTTCAGATGGGAATTCCCCATATTG
>JAEZNF010000143.1 GCA_023441845.1 Bacillota bacterium
ATAATGCTCTGCAGGTCCAATTTCCACTTGTCGGAACCAACCTTTTTGGAAAAATTCTCAATCCAGCCAAACGCTTTTGCAAATTCATCATACACTTCATTTCCCACTTCAAAGCAGCAGCTTCCGATAGATGGGCCGATGGCAGCCTCTATTTTTTTAATGTCACACCCAAAAGACTGCTCCATTACTCTTACCGTCTCACATCCGATCTTCTTGACCGTCCCTCTCCAACCGGAATGCGACGATGCTATCACCCTTTTTTCAGGTTCAAAAAACAGCAGCGGAACACAATCGGCATAAAATGTAACCAGGGCAACCTCCTTTTTATCGGTCACCAGCCCGTCATACCCTACTATATCGCTTTCTTTAACAATACCTTTACCCCTGTCGGCCTCATCAACGATTTTTATCCTGCTGTCATGGACCTGGTTGGAAAAAACCATGTTCCTGTAATCGATTTTCAGCACATCTGCAATTCTCTTGTAATTTTCCAGCACATTTTCTCTTGAATCGTTTCTGTTAAAGCCCAGATTAAGCGAGGTACACTCACCGGTACTGACTCCGCCCACCCTTGTAGAAAAGCAGTGCGTCATTATGCCTTCATATTTTTTTAAATTTTTAAACTGGATATATTCCAGCCCGTCTAACGAATTATAAATTATACCGTCATTTATATCCTTCAATATATACCCTCCAGTTAATCTATCATATTATAACTTATAATAATAATATTCTCAATAATACTTTATTCCATTTATTTATAAATTTTTGTGAGTTTATTTTTTTCATCTGTACAAGGTGTAATATGCAATGACTGGCAAACATCAGTTAATAAACAGCAAAGAGCGAATTATGTTATTCTAAGGGTTTTGTTGTCTCCAAGCCCTTTATTATGTATTTGTCTATACGAAAATATTGACAATCGCGGTTTAATACATTAGACTTATAACAAATGGTTTAATGCATTAAATCAAAACTGGGGATAATGAAATGGAAAAAATCAAGATATTCGATGCAGAATTCAGGTTTATGAGTATTATATGGAACAATGAGCCAATATCAAGCACTGACCTTGTTAAAATTGCATTTGAGGAGCTTGGATGGAAAAAGTCAACGACATATACTGTTATACGAAGGCTTTGTGAACGTGGAGCTGTAAAAAATGAGAACACTATAGTAAGTGCTTTGGTAGACCGTGAACAGGTAATGAAAGCTGAAACCGAGGAACATATTGATAAAATATACGGAGGCTCCCTAAAATTATTTTTCAGTGCTTTTTTGCATAAAGAAAAATTGACTCGGGATGAGATTGAAGAACTAAAAAAAATAGTAAAAGAATATGACGACAGGAAGTGATTGCGTGCTTGAAAACATTTTTTTATCGGTACTGAATATGAGCCTTACAGCCACTGTTATAGCTATTCTGATAATGTCTGTCAGGCTGATTGTGAAGAATAAAATGCCTAAGATATTTAGCTATGCCTTGTGGTCAATTATACTGGTAAGGTTATTAGTCCCTGTTTATTTTGGAGCAGTATTCAGTATATTTAACTTGCTCCCTGCATCTTACACCACTCCAATAACCGATAGTTCACAGAACATTGGAATAATGCGGTATATACCGGGTGACAGCATATTTCATAATAATGATGCCGGTGAGCAGCAAGCACATTATAACAGCACCACTCAAACTTTTCAGGGCAGCGATAAAGCTTCAGGCGGAAATGAAATAATTCCATCAAGCGAGCGTAAAGAGATAAAAGATTCAAAACAGGTTATTGTGTTCTTTGCTGCTATAATATGGCTTTTAGGGGCAGCAGTTTTCCTGGCGATTAGCGTTATTATGTATCGTACTACGGTAAAAAGACTTAAAACAGCAGTTATATATATTGATGACGGGATTGTGCATAAAATAAGCCGAAAACTCAAATTGAGAAGGAAAATTCGGCTTTTTTCTTCCGATGTTATAAATACTCCAATTGTATGTGGTCTTATTAAACCACGAATTATACTGCCTTTGCCTTTAGTTCAGGGAGGTGACATATCAGCGCTTGCACATATTGTAACTCATGAGTTTATACATATAAAAAGACTTGACTATTTAATAAAGCCTTTATCGGTTTTAGCAGTTTGCGTCCATTGGTTTAACCCGGTGGTATGGTTAAGTTTTTTCCTTTCGCAAAAGGATATGGAGATGTCCTGTGATGAAAAAGTAATTGATGTATCCGATACTGATATCAGAAGCGATTATGCAAGTTCGCTTATAAATCTTTCAGTCAGGCAGAATTCATATTTGAATGGGGGACTTTTAGCTTTTGGAGAAAGCAGCATAAAAAGCAGGATTAAAGGTATTATGAGCTACAAAAAACGAAGTTTTTGGGTGGCTGCAATCGCTACATTGGTTCTTGTTACACTAGGAGCGGTTCTACTCACCAACCCACATAGAGAAAATACAAGCATTGAGTCTGTAAAAAATAAAGACAGTAACAAGGTGGAAACTGATGTTGTAAAGAGTGGTGGTGGATTGGAGTTTTACCTTGTTAGGGGTAATAATCAGAAATACACTGGTGAAAATGTAGATCTGTCGTCGCTTGAGTTGGAGAATGAACCGCTGCTTTCTAAAGCCGATATTGTTTCATATAATTGGGACCTACATGGCATTAAGATAAAAAACACCGGGAAAATAAGCAATGAATTGCTGCAGAGTAGATTTGTCGTAGTGGTTGATGGAGAGAAAATATATCAAGGAGCTTTTTGGTCGGCCATTTATTCGATGATTCCTCCTAGAATTGCGGTATACTTGGATAGCTTGGATTTAAAAAGTGAGTATCTCATTTTAAGTCTTGGGAGTTGGAATATCGGAGGGGAGATTCAACCTAATGTAAAAGCTGCTTTGGATGAATTTAAAGCCAAAGAAGCTTTAGAGCGTGAAGGCAAGCTTTTTAAGCCTTATAATCCTAAAAACTTTCCTCTGCCTGATTCTATATCCGTTTTTGAGTATACCGACTTGGATTGGGAAAAACAAGATGATCTTATAAGGATTTTAGATGCCAGGTTTGTAAATAAACTTGACTATGCGAATTACAAGTTTATTCCGGAAGAGGACAACGAAATGAGAGAGAAGGAAACTGTTATCCGGTTAAACTATAAAGAAAATATAAGTTTTAAATTCAATATTGGCGGAAAAGATACAGAAATAATTTTCAGTGAGCTTATGATGCCTGTTACCGGAAGTTATGATGATTTGCTATACTTTAGAAGTTTTGATAATTATCCCGAATTTGATGGTGAATATAAACACGGATATATCGGGTATTCCTCAGCACCGGTTGGAAAGCTTGAAAAGTTTGAAAATATAGATATGCTGTCGGATTATTATCCCAAGGAGATACACGAAGAAGTCAAAAAACCTGAAGGTATTCATTTAATTTATGATAATGAAAGGAAGAAGCCTTGTTACTATGAATTTAGTAAAGAGGAAACCAAAAGTATAGAGGATGCTGAAAAGAATGGGAAACTGCTTAAAGAGCTTAAGGGAAATAATCCCCCTCGATTTCTTAATATAAGGCTTGAATATGATTCCAAAGGAAAAAAGTGGTATCGTATTTGTGATGATAGGAAAACTCTTCTATATAATGGCAAATACTACAATAATCCTACTCTTGTAGAATTGATTCTTGACATAGCAAAAGAAAAGTGCGGTTTCGAAGTTTTTGATACGTCGAGATTTAAAGACATTGTAGAAGCAAAATACAGTTTTAAGACTAAAACCAGAACCTTTGAATCTGTAATAGATGATAAACTCATTCTTAGACAAATTGGAAAAGGTTTAATGGAGGCTAAACAATCCCAAGGTGGTGGTTGTCCGCTTGATGGAATTCTTACATTGACTTTTGGTGATGGAAGAACTATGGATATTATTATGGCATCCGATGATTGTGCATGGATGTTCGTTGAGGGAAACTGTTTGGACTATTCACAGGAGCTTCACGAAATTTTTGTAGAAAACTTTGATAATTTCCCCTATGTGAGAAGTAGGTAACTTATGTTAAGAACGGTATGTATTGTAAATTATTCCAAATATGTTATAATATCTTTAGGTTACTCTATTTTCTTATTAGGGGGGATATCCTTGAATGACCGGCATGAAGATCTCTTAAAACCTGATATTGAACTGAATATGCGGGAAGTTGATCCTGATCACGAGGATGCACTAAATCCTAGAGGAAATTTAGTCTGCGTTATTCTAATTGTTTTAATACTTATAACAGCCGTAACAATTGCCGTGTACCTTTTATAGTCAACACTAGCTAGTGGCCTGTAAAGTCTAAAAGTTATAGAAAAGCAGGCCTTAGAACAGAGGAGGTACATTTGTATAATCTTTAATTAAAGTAAAGAATGAGATTTTACAAAGTACTATATTGAACGCGATAAAGATTTTACATCGCGCTTCAATTTCCTTAATACAATATCACG
>JAEZNF010000192.1 GCA_023441845.1 Bacillota bacterium
GTACCGGAACTGATGAAGTAATTAATGATAACGAAGTATGAACTGCTGATAAGGTAAGTTACATAAATAAATATTTTTAAATCTAAGAAACACTCTTCTTGTGTTGATTGTCTGATACAATTATAGAGAGTGTTTTTTGTTTTTCATATTTTTATAAACCTTGAAATAAATAATGAATTATATTATTGTAATATAGATAAACAACTTTTAAATTGAAATTTTTAAGTAGCTCAAAAAGCGTTAAGGCATCGCTATTTTCGCTACTTAATTGCTTTAAGGTTTAAATTTGGCTGTCTTTATACAAATTTGTAAAAGAGTACCCTATGAATGAGAGGTTCGAATGGCAAGAATTGCTTCGGTTGTTATCAGTAATTCCACAAGAGAATTCGATAAAGAATATCACTATATAATACCGGATGCTTTAGAGGGTAAGGTTGTATCCGGAGTAAGGGTTATCGTACCTTTTGGACCATCAAACAGGTCGATAGAGGCTTATGTGTTTGATGTCATTGATAATTCCGATGTAGCCGAATTAAAGAAGATCGGAAGAGTTATCGACGAAGTTCCTGTACTTAAGGGAGCTATGATAGAGCTATGTTCATGGATAAAAGAAAGATATATATGTACCTATTCCGATGCAATAAGATGTATGCTGCCGCCCGGGATAGGTGTAAAAAGCCTTAGGATTGTCAAGCTGGTAAATAGCATTGAAAGCAACAAGAAAAACATAAATAAGATAATTGAGACTCTTAAACAACTGGGAAATGAATGTGAATATGAAAACTTAAGGGAAGCGGTAAATATAAAGAGCTTTTCAAGGTACATAAAAATGCTGGAAGATGAGCGTGCCGTAAGCATTTATGAGGAGTACAAAAGCCGTGTCAGGGAAAAGACTGTAAGGGTAGTGTATCTGGTGCGTCCTAGGGAAGAGGTAGTAGAGGAAATCGAGAGCAGCAGGATTAAAAAAATACAGCAGATAAGGGTTTTGGAGATACTTCTGGATAATGAATATGTCTCGGTTGCAGATATTTTAATGTTTTCCAATGTATCTTCAAGCGTAATAAATACCTTAAAGAAATACGGATATGTGGATTTTAAGGATATTGAATTAAAGAGAGACCCGTATACTGCAAGAGATATAGAGAAAACCATGCCTCTTGACCTTACCGAAGAACAGCAAAATGCATTCGATATGGTTAAGGAAAAGATTGATGGGGACTGTTTTGACGAAACACTGCTTCATGGGATTACGGGGAGCGGGAAAACGGAGGTTTACCTCCAGTTGATACAATATTGCTTCCATAAGGGCAAGGAAGCAATTGTATTAGTTCCCGAAATATCTTTAACACCACAGATGGTTGACAGGTTTAAGGGCCGGTTCGGCAATGATGTTGCAGTACTGCATTCCAGGCTGTCGCTAGGTGAAAGGTTTGATCAGTGGAGGCTTATAAGAGACGGAAAAATAAAGGTTGTGGTTGGTGCCAGATCGGCAGTTTTTGCTCCGTTTGAAAATTTGGGAATGATAATAATTGATGAGGAGCATGAGGGATCTTACAAATCGGAAACTACGCCTAAATACAATGCCAGGGATGTTGCAAGAAAGCGGTGTATAATGGATAAAGCCGTCTTGCTGTGCGGTTCGGCAACACCGTCTGTTGAAACTTATTTTAGGGCGCAAAACAATATCATAAGGTATGTAAAAATGCTTGAACGGCCCAATAAGATAACGCTGCCTGGTATTGATATGGTTGATATGCGTAAGGAGTTGGAGGAAGGCAACAGATCGGTTTTCAGCAGAAAACTGGCCGATAATATAGAGGAAAATTTAAGGCTTAACCAGCAGACCATCCTATTTTTAAACAGGAGGGGGCATTCGTCTTTTGTGTTGTGCCGCAGCTGCGGGTATACGGTCAAATGCCCTAATTGTAATGTTTCTCTTACCTATCATGCTTATGACGACAGGCTTATTTGTCATTACTGCGGCTATACAATAAGGAGTCCCAAGACCTGTCCCAAATGCAGCAGCAATTATATAAGGCACTTCGGAACGGGAACGCAAAAGGTTGAGGAAGAGATTAAAAAAAGGTTTGAAGGCTGTTCCGTCATAAGGATGGATATGGATACCACGGGTTACAAGAACTCGCATGAGGAAATACTGAGGAATTTCAGAGAAAAAAACATAAATATATTGATTGGGACACAGATGATTGCAAAAGGACACGACTTTCCGAATGTTACACTGGTTGGAGTACTTGCAGCAGACAGCCTTTTAAATATGGAGGACTTCAGGGCTACCGAAAAAACATTTCAACTGGTAACACAGGTTGCAGGAAGAGCAGGAAGGGGATCAATTGCCGGAAGGGTGGTAATTCAATCCTATGATACTGAAAATTTCAGCATACTCGCAGCCTGTAAACATGACTATGCCTCATTTTACAAGCAGGAGATTAAGCTTAGGGAGAAGCTCGGTTTCCCGCCTTTTGCCGATATAGCGTCCATAATTGTCCACGGAATTGATGACAGGGCTGTCTATGACTATTCGGTCGATATCAGGAATGAGGCAGTAAAAAGCTTCGGCTTATATGATTCGGCACCTGAGATACTTGGCCCGTTAAGGGCTCCGCTTTCTAAAATTAAAAACAGGTACAGGTGGAGAATTATAATTAAATGCAATGATATGAAGATTTTGATTAAGGTTTTGAGCCTGATATCGGACAAGCATTGCAAAAGAAGAGGAACCGGCCAGGTAGAACTAAGTATGGATATAAATCCATATAATATGCTATAATGTTGAATGGTTTTTTAGATGCGGGGCCGTAAGGTGTAAAATAATCATAAAAATAGTGCTGTACGAGCGGGCAGGAACTATTTTGATGGTTCTTAAATCAAAAAGAAAAGATATAATTAGAGTAGATAAGGGTAAATATAGTTTATGATAATAAACATATATATAAAGGACCATATGGAGGAATTGATTTTATGGCAATAAGGAATATTAGGGAAGAAGGGGACGAAATCCTTAGGAAAAGGGCAAAAGAGGTGGATGTCATAAACGATAAGCTTATCATGCTCGTAAAGGATATGGCGGAAACTATGTATGATGCTGAAGGCATTGGACTGGCTGCCCCGCAGGTAGGTATTCTTAAAAGAGTAGTTGTAATAGATATAGGTGAGGGTTTAATTGAACTTATAAATCCTAAAATAGTAAGCCGGTCAGGTGAACAGTCTGAAATGGAGGGCTGCTTAAGTGTACCTGAAATAGTGGGCAGGGTAAAGAGGCCTTTAAAGGTTGTAGTTGAGGCTCGTAATCTTAAAGGGAAAGAGATTGTAGTAGAAGGTGAAGGACTTTTGGCTCGCGCATTATCGCATGAAATTGATCACCTTGACGGTATTCTGTTTATCGATAAGGCGGTGGAATTGATTGATAAAAGAGATCGATAGCAGTTTTATGATGAAGTTAATATTTTGGAAATGACTGGAGTGACGATTTTTTGAG
>JAEZNF010000219.1 GCA_023441845.1 Bacillota bacterium
CAGTAACACTGAAAAGAAAGAAACTCCTAAGAAGCAAGAAACCCCATCAACAGGCGCACAAGCAGATGAACAAAAGGACACATCAACTTTTGGACAAAAATTAGTAGCAAAGGCAAAAAAGTACTTAGGTGTTAAATATGTATATGGAGGATCTTCGCCTAACGGTTTTGACTGTTCAGGATTTACCAAGTATGTGTATAGCAGCATGGGAGTTAATTTGGAACGTGTAGCAGCCGACCAGGCTCAGCATGGGACCAAGGTCAGCAAAGCAAATTTGAAGCCTGGAGATCTCGTATTCTTTGATACTAATGGCGGCCATAACTATATAAACCATGCCGGTATTTATATAGGTAACGGACAGTTTATCCATGCATCATCCGGACGTAGCAATCATAAAGTAGTAATCAGTGATCTAAGTGAAGGATTTTATCAAAATGCTTATATGACTGCAAGAAGAATGGTGAAATAACAATACCTAAACTATGAGCGTTCCTTTAACATAAAGGGGCGCTTTTTTATAGGATGTGGTTATTATGAAGAGACCTTTGTTTTGGTTTTCCATTTCGCTTATATTTGGTGTTCTATTTGCAAAAACAACCGGGCTCCTGGGCTTTGTTTTTGCTTCGCTGTTTTTTATTGCTGCTGTATCATATGTGTTTTTATGGAAATACAAAACACATACTCTTTTATTTGCAGGGGTCTTATTATTCTACTTTTCGGGTGCTTTTGAATATATGCTAGTTGATGATATTAATACAGGCAAATTTGTCGACCTGGCAGGAGAACAGGTCGTTATAAAGGGGTTCATATGTTCTGAACCCGATATAAGGGAGTTTAAAATAAACTACACCATAAAGGCAGATGAGGTGTCTACACCGTCAGGAAAAAGAAATATAAAAGGAAAGGTACTTTTTACTGCTTTAAGAAATAATGAATCCGTCATATATGAATATGGAAGCAAGCTTGAGATAAGGGGTGTAATAAATAATCCGAAGGGGCCAAGGGCACCTGGGGGATTTGATTATAAGGGATTTCTGGCAAAGTCGGGAATTTCGGCAACAATTTTCGCGAAAAATGATGATATTGTATTATTACCCGGCAAGGGAGGAAATGCGATTGTAGTAGCAGGGTTGGAGATAAGAAGCAGAATTGTAGGTGCGCTGGAAAAGAGCCTGCCGAAAGAACAGGCTGCGCTTCTTAATGGAATGCTTATCGGTTATACAAAAGGTATGGACGAGAAAATGACCAGTGCATTCAGCGATGCCGGATTAACCCATGTTATGGCTGTTTCAGGTATGAATGTTGCCTTTATTGTATTCCCTCTGATATTCTTATTTAAGAAAATGAGGATAGGGCAGACACTGGCGAATTTTGTAATTATAGGCGTTCTAATACTGTTTGTGTTTGTAACGGGGTTTTCACCATCGGTATTGAGGGCGGTTATAATGGCAGTGATTATGCTTACAGCGCAAATTATAAAGCGTCAAACTGACGTGATAACCAGCATTTCTTTTGCAGCAATACTTTTATTGCTATACAATCCATATACGCTTTTTGACATAGGTTTTCAGCTTTCTTTTACCGCAACACTCTCACTGGTCTTGTTTTATAAGTACATTAAAGAGTTACTGTCATTCAAGCATATTCCCGGATTTATTTCCGATGTACTCTCGGCAACATTAGCCGCCCAAATTGGGACTATCCCGATAACTGCCTTTTATTTTAACAAGATTTCGATAATATCGTTGGCCTCCAATCTTATTGTTGTACCTCTGGTTGAGGTTATTACAATAATTGGGACAATTATGGCTCTTGCAGGGCAGTTCAGCACAGAACTTTCGCAGGTTATAGGTTACGTAAATTGTACATTCCTGACTTTTATACTCTATGTGACAAAGATTTCTTCGAAAGTGCCTTTTGCCGTAGTAAGAGTTGTAACCCCACCCTTGTACGCCGTTTTTCTTTACTACGTCGCTTCTTTATTCTTTTTGTGGTACAAGCCCCTATATAAAGTGAAATTAAAAAGTAAGTACTACTTTGCTGCATTTGGAGTAATTGCAGTAATAATATTTATTAATATTATAATGCCTAAAAATCTCGAAGTGGTATTTCTTGATGTGGGTGAGGGGGATTCGACATTTATCAGGACAAGCACAGGCAAAACGGTTTTAATAGACGGGGGAGGTTTCAGCAGCCGTACCGATACCAGGCACAATATGGGAGACTATGTGGTAATACCGTATCTTCTGGACCATGGGGTATCAAAGCTTGATATGGTAATTGCTACACATGGGCATGATGACCACATACAAGGCCTGAAATCGGTTCTTGGGGAATTAGAGGTTAAGAACCTTGTTATTCCTTTTGTAAATGACACAAAAGACTTTAAATCAATTATCAGTATTTCCGGCAGTAAAAGGATTCCTGTGAAGATGTGCAGGCAAAATGAAACCATTAGGCTTGATTCCGATACGTATATGAAGGTGATTTGCCCTATTGAGGGATATGAAGAAAAGAAATCCCCCATAAACAACAGTTCCCTCGTATTAAATCTGTGCTATAAAAAAGTAAGTGTTTTGTTTACCGGGGATATGGAAAAGGAAGTCGAAGATGCCCTTGTGAAAAATGGTATTGACGTAGATGCAGATGTTTTAAAAGTTGGCCATCACGGTTCCATAACATCAACCGGTGAAAGCTTTTTGACAGCTGTGAGTCCGAAAGCGGCTGTAATAAGTGTAGGTAAAAATAATTTCGGACATCCGTCGGAGTACATATTGGAAAGATTGAATATGAATAAAGTACATATATTTAGGACAGATATGGATGGTACTGTCATTATGACATCTGACGGAAGAAAATTTGAGTTTAAAAAAACAGTTGAATAAAGTTGTTTTATCTTTAATGGGTTTATATTTTCAGATTTTAGTGATAATATTACTTTAGCTGTATTGCATGAATTCTTGGTACAAAGGTGAATTGATGAGTGTTGATATTTTAAAAAAACATATAAAAAATAATGAATTAAAAAGTTTATATCTGTTTTACGGGCCGGAAGAATATTTAAAAAAGTATTATCAAGGCCTGATTGAAAAAAATCTGATTGAAGAAGATTTTAAGGCTATTAACATGGTTGTTATGGAAGGCAAGGTAGAGATCAAAAAGGTTATCGACAACTGTGATACATTGCCGCTGTTTTCTGAAAAGAAGCTTGTTATAGTAAAAAACTCAGGTCTTTTTAAATCGGGGAAAAAAGCTGAGGGGGAAAAGGCTAAGGGAAAAGGTTCAAACGATGAATTTATTTCTTTTCTCCAGAATGTTCCGTCTCATACATGTTTGATTTTCATTGAGGAGGAAATCGATAAGAGACTTAAAACGGTAGATGCAATAAAAAAGAACGGCCTCATTGTCGAGTTCTCTTACCAGAAGCCTGCAGAACTCGTAAAATGGGTTTCAAAGGCTCTTAAGAGTTTTAATAAGTATATAAGTACTGATGCTGCTTCGGAATTGGTAAATAACAGTGAGCCTGGCATGAATGAGATTCTAAACGAGATCAATAAGCTTGTCTCATATTCCGGCGACAGGGAAAATATAGGCATTCTGGATGTGCGGAAGGTGTGCACAAAATCCATAAAAAGCAGGATTTTTGATTTAACCGATGCAGTAGCTGAAAAAAACAGGACAAAGGCCTTTAAAATACTGGAAGATATGGTGATATTAAAAGAACCAATGCCAAGGATTCTTTTTATGATAACCAGGCAGCTGAGGCATGTACTTGAAATGAAGCTTTTAATTAATGATGGGGCAAGCGTTAACGAAGCTGCTTCAAAATTAGGTGTTACTCCTTATATAGCAGGTAAAATCTCAAAACAGTCCAGGGAGTTTGATTTGGAAACCCTGGAGAAAAGTCTGGAAGAAAGTCTAGAGCTTGACCTGGCTGTAAAAACGGGGAAAATCAGTGACAGGCTGGCGGTTGAGATGCTTATTGTGAGCTTTTCAGGCGGAAGGTAAACATACAAGGAGGATAATATGAGATTTAGAAATAAGGTTGTTGTTGTAACCGGCGGAGGACAGGGTATTGGCCGGATTATTTGCAGAATGTATGCACGAGAAGGTGCAAATGTAGTAATAGCAGATATCGACGAGGAAGCAGGGAGTGAAAATCTTAACAGTATAATAGGAAATAACGGGAAAGCGGTTTTTATAAAAACGGACGTAGCGGTTGAGGCTGATGTAAAAAACTTATTTGAAATGGCCTTAAAAGAATTCAAAAAAGTCGATATTCTAATCAACAATGCAGGTATAGGTTGTCCGGGCAATATCTTCACCAGGAGTATGGATGATTGGGACAGGGTTATTTCAGTTAACCTCAGGGGAACATACATGTGTTCAAAATATGCAGCAGAAATTATGTCTGGAGGAGAGGGCGGAGTGATTATAAATATCGCTTCAACAAGAGCTTTGATGTCTGAGCCTGACACTGAGCCCTATTCAGCCTCAAAAGGCGGGATACTGGCTTTGACACACTCACTTGCCGTCAGTTTGGGTGATAAAGGTATAAGGGTAAACTCTATTTCTCCCGGGTGGATTGAGGTATCCGAGCATAAAAAGGGCTCTCAGGCAACAAATCCTGTTTTAACTTTGCGTGATCACAAACAGCATCCTGTAGGTAGGGTAGGAAGGGCTGAGGATATAGGATCGGCATGTATGTTTCTTTCCTCGCCGGATTCCGGATTTATAACAGGCACGAATATTGTAATTGACGGCGGCATGACTATAAAAATGATTTATGAATAAAAATGAAAATAAAAAAAACGTACCAGCTTGTACGTTTTTTTATTTTTATTTACTGGTTGCTTTGTTCAA
>JAEZNF010000246.1 GCA_023441845.1 Bacillota bacterium
GATACTGAATACCTGTAAGATACTCATATAAATCCGGATTATCAGGAATATAGGCAAACTTGGATTTGCAGAGCATGGGCTCTTTTTTTATTGAAACACCGTCTATTAATATATCGCCCTCATTAAAGTCAATAATGCCTACAACCGCTTTGATAGTAGTTGTCTTTCCTGCTCCATTATGTCCAATAAAGCCGTAGATGTCTCCTGCCTCAACATCTAACGACAGGTTGGAAACAGCTATTTTACTGCCCTTATAAATTTTTGTGAGATTTTGAATACTAAGCATATAAGACCTCCGATTTTCATTACTTTCCAGCTTATGCTTGCTAAATATATTATAATCCATATTATTGAATTATTATCCAAACTATAAAAATATTATACAACTACAAATTTATTTTTCAAACTATTAAAATATTATACAAACTGTGAATTTATTAAAACATAAATTTATTTATAACACCTTGATTCAAATTAAAATTTTCGATTGTAGAAAAAATTCATTACGTAGCGGTGGTTAAGCGTTGTGGGAGATATTATCACCGCCTGAAAACCAAAACAGTCAATTTAAATTGTAAATCGGGGGTAAGTTTTAATTGTAAATCAACAGTCGATTCCTTCGACGGTTACACATAACCAAAGGAATGTTTTATTAATAAAAGTTAGCAAGTAAAAGCGGTTAACATCTGTCAATGCGATAAGATATAACCTAAAACAGAACTGCTACAAATTTAGTATTTACAACAGTTCTGTTTTAGGTTTATAAATCCGATGGTTTATATTTATATTTTATTATTAGGTAATTTTTATGTCTTTAAACTTTTTATTTCCTATCGCTTTCTCCAATTCATCCATTAAAAGCTTCTGCCATCTAAGTCTTAACATTTTGTAGGGTACAAACTTAACTGTTTTCCACACTTTTTTTCTCCAGCTGCTCCTTCTGTTGCTAGCACATGAACATGTGGATTCCATTTTAAATCTCTTCCAAAAGTATGAATAACCGCTACAAGTCCAGGTGCATAATTTTCGCTCTTGTTTTGCTCTCCCCACCAGCTTTTAATTACTTCTGCCGCACATAACGGTAATATTGCTAAAAGCTTTCTGTCTCTCATAAAATATTCTCTTAATTCTTCCGCAATAGTAAATACCATATGCCTGTGACTGCTTCGAATAAGCTTATTTGACATATTCTCAGCTCTTAAATCAATATATACTTTACCGTATGAACTACAAAATCTACTTCTACATCTAAATGGCACCTTTTTCTTTTCTCCGTAGCAACGGCATGTATATTCGGCATATCCATTTTCAAAGCTTCCGCAGCCAAGCACCTTTTTTACTTCTTTAACAACAACAGCTCTTACCCTATAACCATATCTGTTTAGAAACTCATCCCAATTATCAAAAAGTATACGTTTTATATCTCCTCTAGCCATAGATTCACCCAACTGTTAATGTTTTACATTCAATTCATAACCCTTTAAAATACATTGTTTCAACCCTAAAATTTTATCAAAAAAATTTATACTTTCCTAGACAATCAAAAAAGACGGTCATCATATAGGCAACCGCCTTGTTGTACCAGTAAAATATAACTTAATCCTGTATTCTTACATCTGGTTTCGTAGGGTCTAAAAGATAAACCCCCTCTCCAATTATCTTTACTGTTAAATCATGTGTTAATGCCTTAACATCAACATGACTTGTTTCGATTACAAATTCATAAATACCATTATGCTCATTAGCATATACATCGTATATTTGATCATTTGGCATTAGTCCTGATTTATCCAGAAAAACTTCTTTTATACCAGTAAATACGAGTATACCATTCTCAATGTCCTCATCTGTATAATAATTCCACTCCCCAGACTTGTCTCTGATACGCGATATTTGATTAACGTGCAATTCAACCTGGTTATTAATACTATCAAGTGATAATTTAGTACAATATCTATCTCCAAAATATACTGTTTTTAGAAAATCTATTGCATTCATGTTTACTCTCCTTTTTATTTAATTGGCCAATGAGCATCTAGACTATTCCAAGGTACTACATTACCATTTACATCAATTGATGGGCCTTGACCCTTCATTCCAGGGCCAGTACCTTCAAGATGACCATGACCATGTTGTGAAGTTGATTTTGGTGGATGCCCATTAGGATTATATCTCTGATAATTAGAACCATTAGGGTATGTGGTATGTGTGTCTACACCACCTTTTCCTGCTGGAACAGTACTTCCTCCCTTAGGTTCAATCATAATATTTCCTTTTTCATCCCCAATAAATCTTCCTACTTCCTTACCAGTATTTCCATCAACAGTAGGTCCAGGTGTTTTTCCTTTACCCGCCCCCTCAGATGATTCAGCCTTTGCCTTATTATAATAATATGTAGCATTTTGTACATCAGTAGTGACATTACTTATTGATGTTCCAATGTTTCCGACACCATGTGTAATCAACCCTGCACTTACTGCCATAGTTGGAACTCCTACAAGTGAACCTATTCCAGTTACAGTTAAAAAACCTCCTCCAACTTCACCAGTAAAACCTAAAATAATTTCTCCAAAACCAATAGTCATTGAGGCTGCATCACCAATAGTTTTTCCTATATAGTATCCTGAATACGCATAATTATTTTCACCCGTTATCTGTCCTAGTGCATTAGTAAAAATTTCATCTGTTGATTTGTTAAATATTCTTTGATTTGTTTTTTTAGGTATGTTTGCAAAAGCATTTTCAACGATAGATACGGTTAATCCTGAAACTCCACCTACTACAGCAGGCAATACATTATTTGTTTTTTTATTTGTATTAATCAATTTTGTAGGACTTCTTCTATCAGCAGCTTCTCTATCTTCCTTTAAAATCTTATTGAGCTTGTCTTGATTATAAGCTGCTTTTGATGCTTTTATTTGCTCTGTGTTATTCGCTCCTGCATTTCCACTGCTGATAAGTCCATCTAAGTAATTATTTGTATTCAACATAGATGCATGTCTAGCCGTAGCTTCCAGTTGGTCGAAATGCCCCGTAGGATCACTATACATTATCGGTTCATTGTGGCAGTAAGTGTATAGGTTCAAACTAAGTGGGTCATTCCTATCACCCAAGTATGTATCTTCCTGCAGAAATCTTGCTGTTTTAGGGTCATACATTCTGGCGTTGAGATAGTATAGGCCTGTTTCAACATCATACTGGTAGCCAGCGAAGGTTATGCTATTGTTGGCACTGCCTGTTGTGTCTGTTATGTTTCCGAAGGCATCATAATAGTAAGTTGCAGCTATTGTACCGTCTGGTTTTAGCAGTGCTGTTACATCTGCATGTCCGTTGTATAGGTAGAAGTAAGTGTCAGGTATACTTGAGCCGTCTGTTCTCACTGCGGTTCTCATCAATAAGTTGCTTCCGTACACGTTTCTTGCAATTTCATTTCCTAAGCTGTCAAGCTCTAGAACCACCTTGTCGCCTTCATATAAATATCTTGTCAATGTGCTGTTTAATGTTTTTGTTACTCTGTAGCCTTCACCGTTATATGCGTTTATTGTTGTTGCTGTGCTCGTCATGGTTTTTATCAGCTGATTCCAGTAATCGTATTCATTAACTACCGTTATTGTTCCGTTTACTGTGGTGGTCAGCTGGTTTCCATTATCGTCATAAGTATATTCTGTTGTAGCGGTTAAGGTTCCATTTAATGTGGTTAAAATCTGTGTTAATCTGTTCTGCTCATTATAGGTGTTTCAATACTTATATATTTATCTACCATTTGGCTATTATTCAGTTAAATTCAATCAAATACATAATACTTTTATATTGCCATATTATGTATCACAGTTAGCTTTAAGTTGTTCCTTAAGGTTTTGTACTTCAATAATACAACTTAATTTCATTTTTTTACTTTATTATGTGCTTTTAATTCCTTTGCAATAATTATACGGTCAAGTCTGGTATGCCAATATGCCCCCATAAAAGCATTTAATAACTGGTTTAATTCCTTATATCCTATTAGCTCTAATGAAGCCTTTTCTTTAATTGCCCCCTTAGTAAATTCAGAACAGCAAATAACCACACCTTTATTCGCTTTCCTATCCGTAACTAACCATAATAATTGTCTAATTGTTTCAACTCCTACTTTCTTATTATACCTTTTGCACTGAATAAGAACTTTTTCTTTCTTTCCTAATTCGTATCTTTCTGCAATTACATCAATTCCACCATCCTTCCTATGTGGTGTTAATTGAGTTTCATATCCCATCTTTTCATATAATTCATCTATAAGCCACTCAAATTGTTCTGGTCTAAGTTTTAAAAACAGCTCTCTTAGGTGTTCCATTTCTATAAACCTACCTCTAATTAATGCCATTGCATCCTCCAATCCGTATATTGAAGAGTCTGGTATACAATAAAAATGTGCAAATAAATATGAACTGATTGCATCAATAGCCTTCTGTGGATAATGTGGTAGTAAATCTAGAATCCATGTTATTCCCTCCCATGCATACTCTCCATTAGAAAGGCGTCTATAATATTCAGACTTCGACATTTCTATATACATATTTTGGCATATTTCATCATTAGAGTCTCTTAGAAGATTATATGACTTAAGTTTGGATTCATCTCCACCAAAAAAACCTGAATACACCAAAAACTTGCGTATAAGATTTATTACTTCATTTTCCTCTATTTTATGAATTGTTGACAAATACTCCTCCAACATTCCCTCAGAAGGAAAATGGTTGCTTGGGAAGATTTTTTCATTCCCAGAAAAGATTAATTCTAGCCATTCTTCCAATGAATTAAAATTATCACTGAAAGCCCATCCTGTACATCTCACCATCTTTTCACTCTCCTGTGCTTATGTCACTGTAAATAATACAGGCA
>JAEZNF010000277.1 GCA_023441845.1 Bacillota bacterium
CCCATATACATTGCACTATGACCCCCAAACCGGTATGAACATTATAGAGCAAAGCGAATTCTTCATGATTGAAAATATTAGGAAAACGGGCAGAAGGACCTATATGCCTGATGAGGGTCTTTTAATCTGGCATATAGATAAATACGGCAGTAACGACAATGAGCAGATGACAGCTGCAAGCCACTACATGGTGTCGGTAGAACAGGCGGACGGGGCAAATCACCTCGAAACCAGCGCATCATACGGCAGTGATGGCGACCTGTTCCATGCCGGATACAGAACAAGATTTGACGTAAATAGCACCCCGAATTCAAGATGGTGGAACGGAAGCGATTCCGGTTTGATGATATGCGGTATAAGCAATATCGGCGATACAATGACATTCAGAAAATATTTCCCGGGATCTACGACTTCCGCAATATCTTACAATCCGGGAGTAAACGCGGCATTGAACAAACCCGCATCCGCAAGCTATTACGTGTCAAACGAACCACCGGCAAATGCTGTGAACGGAACATATTCAAGCCTGCACGACAAATGGTGCACAGGTTATAATCAAGGTGCCAATTCATGGCTGATGGTTGACATGGGTACTCCCACAGTAGTAAGCCGTTGGCTGGTTGTTCATGAAAAAGGAAGGCCCGGAGCTGACCAGAGAATGTTCACAAAGAGCTTCAAACTTCAATACAGCCTTGACGGTGAAACCAACTGGACAGACCTTGACGCTGTCTACAATAACACAGAAGGGATTACAGACCGTACTATTAGCGGCGCAACAGCCCGTTTTTACAGACTTTATATAATAGAACCTGACTTTGACACCGCTGTAAGAATTTACGAGTTCCAACTCTACAGCAACTGATAAAAACAAGGAAGATGCATAGGCAAGCAGTGAAGTGAAGCGAAGCGAAACAAAACAACCCTACTTAGTCCGGAGGATTTTAGGGAGTTAGTTTTAGAGCAAATAACTTACTTACGGGTTGTCAAAAAACAAATGTAAGTTTTGTCTTGAGGATGTTCCGATACACCGGCGAACATCCTCAGGAAAGTTTTTCAAGCTGATCTAAAAGCCTATATCAACTTGTTTTTAACTGCAAATACAGCCAACTGCAGCCGATCCTTCAAACCCAGCTTCTTTAGAAGCTCTGATACCGTATTTTTAATGGTTCCTTCCGTTATAAAAAGCTCCCCTGCAATTTCCCTGTAGCTTTTCCCGTCTACCAGATGTCTCACTATACTAAGTTCCCTTTCTGAAAACCTGTAACCGTTTTCATATTCATTTTTATCTTCATTCAGCATGTTAAACTTGCGCGATACCACAGCGAGAATGTCGGTTTGTAAAATTGAAAGGCCTTTTTTAACAGTCTTGATAACGTTAATAAGCTCATGAGGGTCCATATCCTTCAGCACATAGCCGTCAGCGCCGTTTTTCAAAGCCTTTTCAATATTCCGGTCATCCTTGAAGGTTGTCAGTATTATTACTTTGATGCTTTTACCTAATTCCTTTATAAGCCTGGTACCTTTTACCCCATCGCAAACCGGCATCATAATATCCATCAGCACGACATCAGGCTTCAACGCCCGACAAAGCTCAAATGCTTCAATTCCATTATCCGCCGTTGCTACAACTTTTATTTCCGGGTCGCTTTCTATCATAAATTTTATGCTTTCTCTCAGCATAAAAAAATCCTCTGCCATAATTACTCTAATCATATAACTGTTCCTCTCTTAATGGAATTTCTATATGAATATTAAAACCGAGTTCCCCGTCAGAACCGTATACGATAGTCCCGCCCAAACTCCTTACTCTTTCCTCCATACCGCATAACCCCATACCCTTTACTATTTTCTTACATCCAATCCCGTTATCGATTATGAACATTTTTATCAGCTTTATTTCGAATTGAAGACAAACCATTACTTTGGTTGCCTTTCCATGACGTACTGAATTGGTCAACGCCTCCTGCAATGTCCTGAACACCACATAATTTACCTGAATATCGACATTTGAACTGCTACCGGAAACGTTTAAATCAATATCAACCCCTGAACGCTTGAAATTTTCAGCAAGTATCTCCAAGGAGTCCGCAATATTTGCCACTTCCAGCTTTTCAAGCGAAAGTCCTTTTATTGAGTTTCTTATCTCATCCAAACCTTCCCTTGCTGTTTTTAATGCCTCATCCAGTTTTTTATCCGTCATTTCCATATCATTTCTTAATGTCAGCTTACAAACACCTAATAATGAGATCAACAATGTCATTGTATGTCCTACAGAATCATGTACATCCCTTGCAAACTGGTTTCTTTCCTTTGCTACTGCCAGTTCCCCAACTTTGGAAACGTACTCCCGGAGCTGCTCATTCATTGCTGAGAGTTCGGTATTTTTCTCATTTAATTCCCCAAGGAGAGTCTTATAATCTTTTACATCCGTAAAGGAAACCACCCGTCCCAGCATTTGACCTCTTTTCCCTAAGACCGGCTGGATATTCATATAGAAATACATAATTTCCGGACATGCAAAGCAAACCTCACCCTTCAACAAATCATCTGTTCCCTTTTCCATCGCAATAAGCAAAAACTCTGCAGACGTTTTATTTTGGACTCTGCGCCTTAAGAATCCAACAAACCCTTCGATACTGTCACCTGTTTTTATGGTGAATTCCTTTAAAAACAGCTTCCTGAAAGCTGGGTTATAATTTTCAACTCTCCCCTTGTTATCTAAAACCAATATCGGCTGATCCATAAAATCAACAAATTTTAATAATGAAACAGGCACAATGTTAAGAAATTTATATTTGAAGGTAGCAATAGTCAATAGGACCAATGATATAATAAAACTTAAGGGAGTGATTTCTATACTGGGCCTGAAATATAGAAACGCTATATTTGCCAGTAGAGGAATAAATCCCGATATAACAATAGCAATTGCCTGTTTCCTTTCATAACCGTTATTTTTCAATACATGCTTTATCAGAAGAACAGTTCCGGCTAAAACACAAGAATATGAAAAGAAGCAGTGTATCCAGAATAAAATACCGAACCTTCTTCCTCCTACCGGTCTGAAAACATAAAACATATTATGGAAGTCGTTTGTAAGCAAAGAGGCATAAAATAATACAGGCAGAATACCCAATATCCCTATAAAAAACTTTTTCCTTTTTGTCAAAGCAGTCTCAGTATAATTTATGCAGAAAAAGAGCCATAAAAATCCGATAAAACATATTCCTAGATAATAAAACCTTATAACATACCAGTAAAGCGGTGTTTTATATTTTACTATCGATTCTGCTATAAGCCCCGAAGACCAAATTATAATAGCGGCCTGAATAAGAATAAAACTATAAAAAAGGCTGTTTCTTTTGCTTTTTAGCACAAAATATATTACCGTAAAGGCTGACAGGCACAGGGTTAAAATGTACAATATAATAGCAACTATGTCATAATAGGGTATGTAACTTCTCATATTTTTCAAAAACTCCTGAAAAAACACATAATAGAAATATAATATTAATAATATCATAGTTTCTTACAAAAAATAAGGGATTTGACTTTGTTACTTATGATAACCACATGAGGTTTACCTTACACAGAAGATACGGAATTCCATTTTACAGAATAGTATGGCTGTTTCTTTTTTATGCAGGTACGGTATACAATGGCTGGATTTTTGCGTTATTTATGCCATATGGGTTTCAAGGAATAAGGAATGACAGTGGCAGTTAGCTTATCCTGCATTTTCCTGCCTGTGCACAGCTTGTTCGTTATCAGTATAAATAATTATTGCCAGTTTTAATTAAGTTTATATATAACTTAACAAAACCGGCAATAGCTGCTTTGATGTTAAAATATCATCTTTTATCGGATCCGCGATCCGCAATGGGCTTACCTTAAACGGTGGTTTCTGTTTTTTGCTTTTTCACATAATCTTCAATTAAATCAGCGGTTAGTTTATCACAATCTACATTTCTCATTTTTGCTTGCATTTGTAGAATATTATTTTTTATTTCATCATTAGATAAAATATCAAATGATAACTCTTTTAATCTGCCTGTTGTGAGCTTTTCCTGGCTTATTCTATATCCTATTTTCTTAGATTCAATTAATTCAGCAGTAATAAATTGATCGTAGCCACCTGGTATCGCAATCATAGGGACACCATTATATATTGAATCATTTACACTATTCATACCACAATGTGTAATAAATAAATCCGCATGTTGTAATATGTCTGTTTGAGGAACAAAATTATAAATATAAAAATTATTTGGTATATATGGAAAATCCCCGCTTGACAAAAAATCCCCGATAGCCATAATAACGCTAACATCTTCATTTTTAAACGTTTCAATTATTTTTTCAAACAGTTCTTTGCGGTGATCTCCCATTTCAGTTAAAATTGTGCCAAAAGAAACATATATTATTTTACCATTCATTTTATTATAAGGAATGGTAAAATCAATCTTATCTTGTGTACTGGAAGCACCTACAAATTTAAATCTATCATCAAAATCTTCAGCATAGGGTTGCATATCTTTGAGCGTATGTACAATATTTAACGGAGGAATGTTGTAAATTATTTCATCTCCCATATTATCCGTTGCAAATTTTATTCCTTTTTTTTCTAAAGTCTTAATTAAAGTATTACCTATGTCTATAGCGTGGGCATTCTGTTGATAGTTCTTTTCAGTCCCCCGATATATCCTATTTATAAGCCTTTCATTAAAAGCAAAGTTAGCAAAATATCTTATTATACATGTTTCATTTTTATCTGATAAATAATAAATGGGAAAAGCAAAATAATCATATACTACAGCATCATAATTCTTTGCACACTTATATGCATCTTCAACTATTGAGGCAAAGATTATATCATCATCATTAACGGATATTGCTTTACCGGAATTAGAATAATCTTCAATACTGTTAATATCAAAATCAATAAAATTAGCATTGGTAGAATTAATTAAATCTTTTATTCTAGGAATATTTGCTGAGCTTGAAGCAATATCAACTTCATGTCCTCTTTTTACCAATTCAGATATAAATCCAATAGTTGGTATATTATCTCCAAAACAAGGCATATTAACTACTAAAATTTTCAAAAACAACTCCTCCTTAATAAATATTTTACATTTATAGTTAGTTTTTATATAAATACTTATCAGCTAATTCGTACATTCCCGCCCCCTTTAATACATTGGATAAATTGGTATAAACTAACGATGTTAGTTTTTTAATTTCTTCATGAGTTATGGTTCCTTTTTCCAGCGCAAGTTTCGTACACTCAAAAAAAGCTTCTATATGAGCTTCAGCAAATTCCTGATAAAAGTTATCTTGACCTATAGAAGTGCTTAATGATGAGCTTTTTGCAGTTTGAGGCATTCTATATTTACTTGGTATTTCTTTAATATAATGGAAAACCGCACCATATGCAGAGTACAGCATCCATGTATATGAATCCTCTGACGATCTTTTCTTAGGAAAAGGAACATTTCTGGCAACATCTATTCGTACACTTGTAGTCGAAGTCAAATTTATATACATTTTTTTAGTAGCGATAATTTTCCAAACATCTTTACCAACAGATGGGTCATTATTATTTGCCAGTGTATTTTTTATATGGTATGGGAATTTTTCAGGTTCAATTTCATTTCCTTGTTCATCAATTGGTATAAAAGGTGAATATACCACATCCACATTTTGTGTTTGAAAAATTTCTTTTGTTACTTCAACACGCTTGGGGTGTGATAAATCGTCAGCGTCTTGAAATAATATTATGCCACTCCCTAATTTATCGGCTATTTCAATACCAATGTTTCTTGAAAGTCCGGCACCCATATTGGAATTATTATTATGGTATATAATTGGTTGCTTTTGTTGTCCGGCAATATGCTTTACATATTCATCTAAAAATTTATTTTTTGAATTATCATTAACTAAAACTATAGACCACTCTTGGCATGTCTGTCTAAAAATACTATTTATAGCCTGTTTAAAATACCCTAACTTTTCTAAGTTGCTCTCCTCAATATGTATCGGAATGACAAAAGTGCATAAATTATGTTCTTTTCTTACGTTCATAGCAATTTCCCTCCTTTGACAAGATTTGCATCGTTCTATGAACTACCTACAGGCAAACTTTCTTTTTAACACACTAATAAGTTTGACACAGCATTCTCTATCATATTGCACTGCATTTTGAAAATGCTCGATTAGATGATTAATATTTTTATTATTATTTAAAACACTGTATTTAATGGCCGTATTTCTTAATTTTAAAAAAACATTTTTTAATTTAATGTAATCCTCAAAACAGATATCGTTTTCTTCTAAAACACCACTATTTATTAAATATCTGACTCTCAATTCCATGATTATTTTATGTTCATACATTAATTGGAAAATTCTTAACATAAATTTCTTATGTTGGGTCACATATTTTAGTAAATATTCTATAGCATCTATGCCAAAATAGCAGATATAATTGCCTTCAACTCCGCAGGATGGCTTTGAATAAATATATCTTTCC
>JAEZNF010000388.1 GCA_023441845.1 Bacillota bacterium
TGTAGTATCGCAAATTAAAATCTCCAAAATCATGGGTTTTTCTGCAAATTAAATTATAGCATCTGCATTTTATTACCTGGAACAAATCACAATCGGTAGCATCCCTTTTTTGAGAAAACATCCATAATATCATGTAAATTCGTCAGTCAGTCCGTCTGTCAAACGAAAATACTTTGCAGTTTTCTTCTATATCATATGAAAGTTTAATTTGCAGTTTGCTCCTAATATAACACGCCGTTCTACATCACACATAAACCTGTAATGTAATATTTAAAAGGATATAAAGGCTATTTGTTGAAACTTTTATGTGGAATTTATAACAAACAAAATGATAAGTATTATTTCATGAAATGCTCCATTTTCAAGAGGTTGTTATGTATGTGTTTTTTACGAGAATTTTTGGCTCGAAGTACCAATGAACAGGGTTTTTGATTTTTTATCCTGTATCTTCATGATTATCTTTAAATACTTACAGGAATTTCTGCGCAGCATAAAAAAGGATTAATAATATTTACAGTCAAGTAGCAAAATATAATCAATAAATTTTATATGTACTAAAGATAAACAACTTTATACCTCAATTAGCGAATGTTAGATCATGGTATATGTACTTAAATTAATTAAACTATGGGGATAATTATGAATAAAAACGCAGTGGTTTTAAGAATTTTTGTATTACTGATTATTATATCTATTTTGAGTGTTGCTTTAGGTGGATGTGAGCAAAAAAACGGAAAGACTGGACAGCATAAAAATCCGGATCCTTCAGGAAATGGTACAAATATAAGTATTCAGAAAGCTCCGGATGCTAATCCTGATCCTACGGTTACTTTTACTCCAATAAAAAAGGCCGGAGGTAAAATAAAAGTAAAAGCGCTTTATCTAACGGGGTGGACTGTCGGAAATATGAGCAATGTGAAGCATTATATTGACGTAGCTAAAACAACTGAAATCAATTCGTATGTAATTGATATAAAAGATGACGACGGATATGTAGGGTACGAGTCACAAATTCAGGCAGTGAGGGAAGCAAAGGCATGGATGCCTAAATACAACATAGACAAGGTTATTAAAGAGTTTCATGAAAATAATGTGCATGTTATTGGAAGGTTAGTGTGTTTTAAGGATCCGCTTTATTCCGCAAAACGTGCTGATTTAGCGGTTAAACATTCTAATGGCGGACTCTGGAGGGATAACAACAGACTTACATGGTTAAACCCATATAACAGTGAGTCATGGGAGTATTTGGTGGATATAGCGAAGGAGGCCCTTCAGAAGGGTTTTGACGAAATTCAATTTGATTATGTAAGGTTTCCTAATGATGGGGCAAAAAGAGAAATGAATTATGGAGATACCTCCTTAAAAAAGTATGAAGCTATAGATGATTTTCTTGCGTATGCAAGAAAAGAAATGCCAGGTGCTGTGTTATCGGCTGATGTATTCGGTATAATATGCGAAAGCCCTGCAGACACTGAGGATATAGGCCAGAATTTAGAGTATATAGGCAGGAATATGGATTATATATCGCCCATGGTATACCCATCTCACTATGCAGCCGGTCAGATTATTAACAAAGTAACATTTAATAAGCCGGACCTCGATCCGTATGGTGTTGTATATAATACTTTGATTAAGGCCAAATATAGGATTGAAAGGGTAGAAGGCTATAACGTTAAAATAAGGCCCTATCTACAGGACTTCACAGCAAGATGGCTTGGTAATGGCTATTATCAAACTTATGGGCCTGAGCAGCTAATACAGCAGAAAAAAGCAGTTACTGATTCGGGTATTGAAGAATGGATATTATGGGATTCCGATAATAAGTATTCCGAATCTGCACTTTTAAAAGAATAATATGTTCAATGTGATTCATACCTGGAAATTAAACTTATTTAGAAATGGGGCCATATTATTCAATGATAAAAAGTAGTAAATAAATAATTAAATAATATTGACTTGTCTTCCAAAAATGATACAATATACTGTGTTGATTAAACTATTATATACTAAATATAGTGATGTTAAAAGAGGAGGACATGCTATGAATTTGTCAGATAATGCCATCAAAGTTCTGGAAAAGAGGTACCTGTCTAAGGATGAAAACGGTAAGTTACTGGAAAATCCGGATGATATGTTTAAAAGGGTTTCGAAGGCGGTAGCCCTTGCGGATGCAGATTATGTTTCACAACAGGAATTGCAGAACATTGAGCAGGAATTTTATGAAATGATGGCTAATCTAGAGTTTTTGCCGAATTCCCCTACTCTCATGAATGCCGGAAGGCCTTTAGGACAATTAAGTGCATGTTTTGTTCTTCCCATTGAAGATACAATGGAAGGAATATTTGAGAGCATTAAAAATGCGGCACTTATACATAAAAGCGGTGGAGGTACTGGGTTTAGCTTTTCAAGGCTCAGGCCAAAGGGTGCATCTGTAAATTCAACAGGTGGTGTAGCAAGCGGGCCGGTTAGCTTTATGAAAGTTTTCAATGCTGCAACAGAGGCTGTAAAACAGGGTGGCACCAGAAGAGGCGCAAATATGGGAATATTAAGGGTAGATCATCCTGATATCCTTGATTTTATTTCGTCTAAAATGAATAATGCCGAGATAACCAACTTTAATATAAGTGTCGGCATTACTGAGGAGTTTATGAAAGCTGTTGAGGAGGAAAGAGAGTATAACTTGATCGAACCTCACACTAAGAAGGCTGTAGGCAAGCTAAATGCCAGAATGGTATTTGACATGATGGTTGATATGGCGTGGACCAATGGTGAACCTGGTATTATATTTATTGACAGGCTTAATAAAGACAATGTTACTCCTGGACTGGGTGAAATTGAGAGTACAAATCCATGTGGAGAACAACCTCTTCTTCCATATGAGGCCTGTAACTTGGGTTCAATAAACCTAAGCATGATGTTAAAAAACACCGGAAATAAACCTGAGGTAGACTATGAAAAGTTGGAGAATACAATTAAGAAAGCAGTTCATTTTTTGGATAATGTAATTGATGTAAACAAGTACCCTTTGCCTGAAATAGATGAAATGACTAAAGGTACAAGAAAAATCGGACTTGGCGTCATGGGATGGGCAGATATGCTGTGCAAGTTGAATATCCCATACAGTTCACAAAAAGCACTTAATCTCGCTGAAAAGATCATGCAATTTATACAGGAGAAATCACATAAAGCGTCAATGGAGATTGCCGAAAAGAAGGGAGTATTCCCGTATTATGACAAGAGTGTCTATAAGGACAAAGGCATAAAGATACGTAATGCAACAACTACTACCATTGCTCCTACCGGTACATTAAGTATAATTGCAGGGGTATCAAGCGGAATTGAGCCTTTATTTGCCATATCATATATAAGGAATGTCATGGATAACGACGAATTGATTGAAGTTAATCCGTTGTTTAAGCAGATTGCCTTGATTGACGGTTTCTACTCCGATGATTTGATGAAGAGGATAGCAAAGAAGGGTTCTATAAAAGATTTCCCTGAGATTCCTAAAGCAACACAGAATATATTTGTAACTGCACATGATATTTTGCCTGACTGTCATATTAATATGCAGGCAATATTCCAGAAGTATACCGATAATGCGGTTTCCAAGACGGTTAATTTGAGTCATGATGCTACCAGAGAAGATGTAAAAGATGTTTTTGTTCTTGCGTATAAATCTAATTGCAAGGGTGTGACCCTTTATAGAGATGGGAGCAGAGATGCTCAGGTACTAAACATAGGAAGTGTGAATAAACCTTCAGCCGATGCGGGAAATAGCATTGGAATGGAAAATGCAGGACATAAATCGGTTGCCCCAAGACCGAGGCCGGATATAACTACCGGTTTTACGGAAAAGGTAAAAATCGGCTGTGGGAACCTTTATGTAACTGTAAATTACGACGAATCAGGTATTTGTGAAGTGTTTACAAATACAGGACGTGCAGGCGGATGTCCATCACAGTCGGAAGCTACAGCAAGGCTTGTATCTATAGCAATGAGATCAGGAATAGATGTTAAATCAATTGTTGAGCAGTTAAAGGGTATAAGATGCCCGTCAACTATAAGACAAAAGGGATTAAAGGTAATGTCCTGTCCGGATGCAATTGGAAGATTGATTGAAAAGGTGGCAAAATTGCAGAATGGAAGGGATGATGAATCTGTAAGCGATCTGCTGACGTCTGAAGATTTAATGCCTCCGCGTCCAACGGCGCACTGCGAGGCGGAATGTTCAGTATGCAGTATGGAGGAAGAATCTGGCAGGGACAGCAGTGCTTATGAAAGTTATATACTTACAGCGTGCCCTGAATGCGGCCAGTCTGTTGAACATGAGGGCGGTTGTGTGGTATGCAGAAATTGCGGCTACTCAAAGTGCGGAT
This sequence comes from Bacillota bacterium, assembly GCA_023441845.1. Lineage (GTDB taxonomy): Bacteria > Bacillota > Clostridia > Acetivibrionales > DSM-2933 > JAEZNF01. Next base: position 4,380 of record JAEZNF010000388.1, read on the forward strand.
AACTTCAAGAAATTCTGTTTAAACACACGTGTATAGCTGTCTACAGGACTTGATTTGATATGCCATTCTTCAAGAAAGGTTTGTTTTTCAGCAAACTTTTCTTGAAAGTATGGCAGAATAAATTTTCTCGATACACCTAAGAAAAATTTAAAGGTATGGAAATGAGTTTGTACTTAAA
>JAEZNF010000398.1 GCA_023441845.1 Bacillota bacterium
ATCGGTACCATAGCGTGTAGTATCCTGTGCAACCAGTATAATTTCCTTTACGCCGCCGCGCACCAGAAATTCCGCTTCTTTTATAACGTCCTCAATTTTTCTGCTTCTGTACCTCCCTCTTAGAGAAGGTATTATACAGTATGTACAGCAGTTATTGCAGCCTTCTGCAATTTTAAGATATGCATAACCGTTTCCGGTGGAAACCAGCCTTTCATTTTCGAGATAGTCCACTGAATCCAATTTCCCGTACAGAAGCTGCTTTTGCCCACCAAATGCCTTTCCTATAATCTCTGCTATTTCGCCATAGTTGCCGGTGCCTACTACAGCGTCCACTTCGGGTATCTCTTTTAAAATTTCCTCCTTATATCGCTCTGCCATACACCCCGTTACTACAAGAAGCCTGCATTTGTCCTTTTTATACTCGGCCATCTCAAGTATTGTTGAAATTGACTCGGCTTTTGCAGATTCAATAAACCCGCATGTGTTTACAAGCAGTATGTCCGCTTCACCCATGCTGCCCACTATTTCATATTCATTTTTTTTAAGAATACCAAGCATTATTTCGCTATCTACAAGGTTTTTCGGGCATCCTAGCGAAATAACACCAATTTTGTTCTTCATTCTCACACCCCGTTTTAAAAGTAAATTTTATAGTATATCAATGGGCAGAAGCTCATTTGCTTCCGCTATCAGTTCTTCAATTTCTTTTTTGAGCTTTGCTATTTCGTCCTCAAGGTCTTCGGGCTTAATACCGTACTCTTCAAGCTCCGTTAAAAGCTCCTGTTTTTGTTTGTTTAGCTGTTCCATCCTGGCCTCAGCTCTTATGCGTGCATCTTTTGCTTTATCCAGGTTTTCCTTCAACTGGTTAATGGTTTTACTGTAATCCATATATATTATAAGGCCTCCTCATAATGCTTCAGTATCTCACTAATGGTTGCACCGCTTATATCATTTCCGCACATAGGGCATCTCCCCGCATCCTTCAATATTTTTGCATATTCCGATGCATATTTCGAGGCATCCCTTTGGATTTTTTCAATATACTTTTCGCCCTCATTCAACCTGGTGCTGCTGTCTTTTAGAAGGCTTTTCACATTGTCAATTTTATTCAAACGTTCAGCCTTCAGGTTAATCAGTTTTATCACATAAACACACCGATCGATTTTAGCGCTTAAGCTTAAAACCTTTTCCTGTTTGGCGCTTTTTATCCTGTTATCATTCAAGCTTTCCATAATTGAAACCAATTTAGAAACTTTTTCTTTCTTTTCCCTGGCGCTTATAAGTATTTGCTCATACCGACCGGTATTTTTTGTTTTATAAAGCTGTACCTGTGCGGTTTTTATGTCACTTTCCAAGCCGTCTATTATAACTTTAAGCCTTTCCATCCTGTCCAGCACATTTTTCTTATTTACCGCATCGTTTATATTATCAGCCGATTGTAAGAGTCTTGATGTCCTCTCTAAAACAAGCGATAAATCAGCCACTTCCAGCTGTATTTCCCGTGAAACACTTTTTGCTTTTAAAAGCCTGTCCATATTTTTAACAGATATTTCACAGGTTTTAATATTAATTTCACATTCCTTAAGCTTCGAAAGCTTTAAAAACCGGGCCTTAGCCTCCATATATTCGGCGTTTACCGCTTCATAATCCTTTTTTATTGACTCAAGCCTTCCCATCTTAATTATCAGTTCCTGTGTTTTATCTATAATTGCACCCGTAGCCTTAAGCTTTTCTTCAACCGTCTTAAGGTGCTTGTATTCATCAAGCCTTGCGTTAACTACGCCAAGGTCGCTTTTTGCTTTTTCCTCCGACTGGTTTTCCCTTCGTATATCCAAATTACAGTTTCTTATGGCCCTGTCTATAATATGAAGGCCTATTAGCCTTCCTATTGCCTTTGCACGCACTGCTCCCGTTTCAGACAGCATAAACGGCCCTTCGAGTTGTTCTCCTATATTCAGGCTGGAACTCGAATCACTGTCCAGTTCGTACTTTGGAATTCCGTGTGCCTTTACTATTTCCGCGGGCACCTCGTTTCCAAAGCCCTCGAACGGCATGCTGTTCCCATCGGGATAAATCAGGGTATACCTGTTTTTGCTCTGAGACCGCTCCCTGACTATCGTATAATTGTTATTAAATACCATTGTAACTTTTGCAAAGGATGCCCCGTGCCGTATAAATTCAGTCCCCCTGGGTTCGTTATACAATACCCACTTTAATGCCCTTATTATAGCAGATTTGCCGTAATCGGACGGCCCGAATATTATATTAAAGCCTTCTGAAAAATCTATCTCGGTATACTTATGGGATTGAAAATTCTCTATTATTAACTTTTTAATATTAACAATATTACTCGTCATCGCCCTTAGATAGTTCCTCCCTGGCAAGAGCAATCCTCTTTACCGTCTCTTCTTTTATTTCCTTGCTTAATTCCTGGTCTGCCGCTATATCTTCAATGATTCTGTCCAGATCAATACGGTCATATTTACCCGTCCTTAAAATTTCCTGGTAAAAGCGGTGCAGTTTTATGCTCCTGTCCTGCGAATACTCGAGCTGCTTCCTGTCCAAAACCTCTTCTCCAGGCCTTGCTGTCTTAAGTTCCTCTTC
>JAEZNF010000400.1 GCA_023441845.1 Bacillota bacterium
TATGGATGTTTTCTCAAAAAAAGGGATGCTACCGATTGTGATTTGTTCCAGGTAATAAAATGCAGATGCTATAATTTAATTTGCAGAAAAACCCATGATTTTGGAGATTTTAATTTGCGATACTACAGTTTATCTGATAATCAGTTTACTTTGACACAGCACAACAAATATAGTACAATATTACATGTGGTGCTTTGCCTGCGGGCAAAGTGCCATTCTCTTTTATTGGACTAAATACCATTTAATTACTCACGAACGGAGGTAAGTTTATGCCCAAAAAACTCACATTAACCATGCAAGCCTATGAAAACTTGCTTGCTCAACTGGTTGATTTTGAAGAAAGGAGAAATCTATTTATCAATTTGTACTTCCCGGAGTATAACAGGCAAAGGGAAGAGTTTGAGGAACTTATTGACGGTTATATAGGTGCTTTGGACAGTGTTGTAAAAAATGTATCTTTTTCTAATGATTCAAGAAATAATTTCCCATTTGTATGTGTTAACAGTGAAATTGAGATTGAGGATATTGAAGAATTTGAAACATTTAATTACAGGTTAATTGTTCCTGAAACCATTAATGACGCTACTAACTGCATTACTATTCTGTCTCCAATGGGAAAGGCTCTACTATGTAAAAAGAAGGGAGATACTGTTTCGGTTAATACACCATCTGGTGTATATCGATATAGAATTAAATCAATAAAGCTAGAATAAGTTTGTTCCTGAATATGGAATAAGACCTTTTAACGATTTATGCACGTGTTAAAGGGTCTTATTCCATATTTAGGGCTATTTTTAAAAGATATTTTGACAACGTATGTAATTTAGCAGGGAACCTTACCTGGCTTTTTCTCGTCTCATAAAGTAAGAATATTACTGATGAGGTGCCAATATGAAAAAATACAAAACCTTCTATATCAAAATGACATTCTTTATAGTTGCTTTATCAATAATTTTAGTGCTTAACGCATGCTCCTACATGAATAAAAAAAGCAACTCAAGTCTGAATGAGCCGACCGATATTGCTATTGAACTGAAAGAAGGATTTTCAGGTGAAGCAATTAAAATCTTTGCGGAAGATAAAGAAATGTATAGTAATAGCCCTATTACCAGGGATGTGGGATGGGGTTATATTGCCGACAGGGTTACTTATATAGCCTCAAAAAGCAAAACTACGCTTAACTTCGTAATACCGGGTAAAAAGCTTGATCAGACCTACAATCTGGATGTTTCAAAAGGTAAGTTACTTGCTGTATCAATTAAGGACAACAAATTTGAGTTTTTCCAGCCCAACTTTTTTGTTGATATGCAGAGTGGTTTTCATGATAATACTGTTCAAGTACTGGTCAATGGGAGGGAGCTTTTTAATAAGAAAATTACTACTGATGCAATCATTGGTATGGCAGGTTCAACTTACATGAAGCTTACAGATACAAAAGTAAAACTGACTGTAAAGGTTCAAGATCTCAAAATCGAAAAAGAATTTGATATAGATATTGAAAAAGGTACATATATAGGAATAAATAGAAACAATAAGGAATTGCTTATTACACAGAACAAATCATCTTTTTTATACCTTTAATGCTTTATGCAAAAAAGCATATACGTTTGCAGTTGACATGTACCAAAAATAAGATTCCTTTCAGGTATAATCAAGAACCTGAAAGGAATTTTTTTGTGCAAAATAAATTGCATAAAATTACCGTGCAAAATTCGGGCAGAAATCTTGTATTAAACACCGCATTCTTTGGAATTATTATAATTAACGGCATGGATAAACAATTTATTAGAAAATTGCAGGCATAAAATCCGGTTAGTATCAATAATACGAAAAGCGGTGACTCATATGACTAAACCCCAGGAAATTGATGTGATGAAGCCTGTCGGGCAGGAATTCCCGAAGGAAAAATATATTGAGCTTGAATCTTTTATACAAAGCCTTGAGACTACTAAAGGCGCTCTGATTGAAATCCTTCATAGAGCCCAGGATATTTTCGGGTATCTTCCAAGGGATGTGCAGCTATATATTGCACGAAAGCTCGGTATTCCGGGTGCAGAGGTATTTGGAGTAGTGAGTTTTTACTCATATTTCAGCACAAAACCGTCAGGAAAGCATACAATAAGCGTTTGCATGGGAACTGCCTGCTTTGTACGGGGGGCAGACAAGATTATAGGCAAGTTCAAGGAAAAGCTCGGAATAGAGTCCAACGAGACTACGAAGGATGGTATGTTTACCCTCAAGGATGTACGCTGTATAGGGGCTTGCGGTCTTGCACCAGTTGTAATGGTTGACGGAAAGGTATACGGACGGGTAAAGGAAGAGGATGTGGACGGTATAATTAATGAATACCTGGCAAAGGAGGCGCGAAATGCTGATAAAATCCCTGGATGATATATATAAATTAAAGCAGGAACACTCGGACAAACTGGCGCTAAGAGAGCACCGAAGTGCGCCGGGACCACGTATGAATATAATGGTTTGTGGCGGGACAGGCTGTCTGTCGAGCGACAGCGATAAGGTCATAAAAAATCTGGGGCTTATTTTAAAAGCCCGCGGATATGGAGAAGAGGTAAGAGTTATACGTACAGGCTGTTTTGGATTTTGCGAGCAGGGTCCTATTGTAAAAGTTGAGCCGGATAATGTATTCTATGTGCGGGTAGGACCAAAAGATGCCAAGGATATAGTTGACGAGCATGTTGCCAAAGGAAACAGAATAGAGCGGCTCCTATATAAAGATCCGCAAAAGGAAGAGAGAGTTTCTACACAGGAAGGGATGGCCTTTTATAAAAAGCAGCACCGTGTTGCCTTAAGGAATTGCGGTTTAATTAACCCTGAAGATATATATGAATCAATTGCTGTTGGCGGTTATGAGGCACTGGGAAAAGTTCTTTGCTGCATGTCCAGGGATGAGGCTGTTGATACAATTAAAAAATCAGGACTGCGCGGAAGGGGCGGCGGTGGATTTCCTACAGGACTTAAGTGGGAGATTACAAAAAAGCAGGAAAGCGAAGTAAAGTTTATCATATGTAACGCAGATGAAGGTGACCCGGGAGCCTTTATGGACAGAAGCATCCTTGAGGGTGACCCTCACAGCGTTATAGAAGCAATGGCTATTGGAGCCTATGCCATAGGTGCAGATAAGGGTATTGTGTATATCCGAGCGGAATATCCGCTTGCCGTATCCAGGCTTAATATAGCATTAAAGCAGGCTAGGGAGCTTGGATTGCTTGGGAAAAACATCTTCGGAACAGACTTTAATTTTGATATTACGCTTAAATACGGTGCCGGAGCTTTTGTGTGCGGAGAAGAAACGGCGCTGATCAATTCATGTGAAGGAAAACGGGGAGAGCCGAATTATAAGCCGCCATATCCTGCGCAAGAAGGCTATTGGGGGCATCCTACCTGTGTAAACAACGTAGAGA
>JAEZNF010000411.1 GCA_023441845.1 Bacillota bacterium
CTATAAAGTAATTATTGCTCTTTGTAAAAACTTCTTAAATAATAAAGCCCTTTGCATCATACTGTATAAGTACAGTACAATGCAAAAGGCTTCTCTGCTGGAATTTACGACAATAAACATCGTGGTATATCGCATAAAGTTTGGCGGAGAGGGTGGGATTCGAACCCACGTGACGTTGCCGTCAAACTGATTTCGAGTCAGCCCCGTTATGACCACTTCGATACCTCTCCACACATATTATAAAGTTACTGAAATATTTTAACACATTGCACCATGATAAATCAACAGGAAATTACATCAATATATTCTTTTATCAATAATCCATTAATAAAAACAGTTCAAAATTCCGAAATATATATTACTACACCCGAAAAACTCTTAATTCCCGGAGGTATCCATGAAACATAAATTTATCCTTACTTTTTTTATTACTGCAGCGGTACTTTTGGCTTTGCATATCAACACATATGCTGCCTTTACAATAACAGCCGCTCCATCCAACTCACACCCCGACACACAAATTAACCTTACATGGGAATCGCACCCCAGTGCATTAATGTATGAAATTTTCAGAGCCGAGGGGGGTTCGTCTCCCGTATCGATAAAAACTGTGAACGTCAATACCGATATTAACTACCTCAGCTATGTGGATAACGGCACGGCCGGGGCAGGTTTAACTCCCGAAACAAGCTATAATTATACAATACATGCATACTCCGATGAGGCCATGCAAAACGAGGTATCAAGCAGTACAACTTCGGTTTCTACCTCTGTAATGCTGAAACCCTCCATTGTATCGGCTGTATTTGATATAAACAACCGTACTGTCACTCTCAATTGGATAAACAACTCACCTGCTGCAACCGGAAGCACTGTTAAGGACGCAGGGGCTGCTGTATTGGCAACTGTCGACAGCGGCACCACTACCTGTACATTTTCAGACCCCGCTATGGTTAATAATAGCCCGTCACATTACACAGTTGTGTCCTCAGGCGGGGCTACCTATGGTCCTGTCGATTCCAATCCGGTTGCTATTACGCCTATAGCTGCGCCTGTTCTTACATCATCCGTTGAAAACGGGGTTGTAACTTTATCATGGGACACAAACCTTATAGAATCCTTTTCCCTTGAACGGTCAAAGTATTCTCAAACGGGATGGGGTGCGTGGCAGGCAATAAATACGCAGCTCGCACAGGGTACTCAGAGTATAACCGACACATTAAGTGCAGGAGGTTTATACAGGTACCGCCTTGCCGCAAAGTCCGGAACCAATTACAGCGGATTCAGCAATATCTCTCAGACCATATCCAAACCCATGCCCCCGACAAACCTGTCCTGCACGTTTGCCGCATCAAACCGCATTGATTTGTCGTGGTCTAATGATTTAACCAATGAATCAGGCTTGATTGTCGAAAAGAAAATAGGTACAGGCAGCTATTCAACTATTGCACAACTCGACAAAAGTGCTGTTTCGTATTCCGATACTTTTGCAATAATCGCAGGCACAGATTACTATTATAGAGTGTCAGCCAGCGACTCGGCCAGCAATACAGCGCTCGGCAGTGAATACCGTATCTCGGCAACAGTGCCGGCCTCTCCCGCGTCTCTTACCATGACCGTCGCTTCAACTACAAGAATAGATTTGAACTGGACAGACAACTCAAACAACGAAGCAGGCTTTAAGGTGGAAAGGAAAATCGATTCGGGTGCCTTTGAAGAGTTGTCCATCCTTCCCGCAAATATTAACTCGTTTTCCGATGAGGGCGTTTCTACCGGCCATACCTATACATACAGGGTGCGGTCATATAATCAATTCGGCAATTCATCCGGCTACACCAATGAGGTCTCCTCAACGTCCAGTGCAGTAAAGACACCGGCGTCCCTGGAGATTTCCGTTATTACATCAACCTCGGTACAGCTTACCTGGTCATATTCCGAGTCTACAAGCTTAAGAACGGTAGTTGAAAGGAAAACAGGTACCGACGGAACCTGGACTGTTATTGCAGATCTAAGCAGCGGTGCTACAACATATTATGATTATTCATTGACACAGAACACGCGCTATTTCTACAGGATAAAAGCAAAAGCAGCCAACAACATATACTCCGTGCCGTATCCCAATGATAACACAGGGAAAGAAGCCTATACGGTATTTTCTCCTCTATACATAACGGTAGTTTCCTCATCCCAGATCAATCTGTCATGGGAAGATAAAGCAGCGGGTGAGACGGGTTTTAAAGTTCAAAGGAAGACCGACTCCGGCAGTTTTACCGATATAGCTTCCCTGGATGCAAATATAACAACATATTCCGATAAAAACGTAACTGCCGGCCACACCTATACTTACAGAGTGCTTTTAATAAACTCCCCTGCAAGCTCCACAGTTTACACAAATGCCGTATCGGCTTCAACCAATAACATAACAACACCAATTTCATTGGAACTTGATGTGGTGTCACCCTCGCAAATTGATCTTATCTGGGACTTTTCATACTCAGGGAGTTTTTCTACCATCATAGAAAGGAAAGCAACCGAATCGGGCTCATGGGTTGAAATAGCAAGGGTTGAAAGCGGAAAGAGAAGCTATAGTAACACCGGCCTCTCTGACAATACACAATACTTTTACCGTATTAAGGCTGCTTTCAGTTCAAACATTTTTTCCCAGACCTATCCGTATGACAATACAGGCGTAGGAGCTGTAACAAAAATAAAAAGCCCTACAAACCTTAAGGGTGAAGCGCTATCAGACTCTCAAATCTATTTGACCTGGACCTCCAACTCAAGCGGAGTACAATATGTAATAGAGCGAAAAACCGAGCTGAGTGACTTTTACGTGGTAGGAACAACAGCGGTTAATGCTGATAGCTGGTCTGATGTTTCTCTTATTCCGAATTACCAGTACACCTACCGCATTAAAGCAATAGGCCAAAACAACCTGTCCGAATATTCCCCTGAGATAACAGTGGCCTGCTCCAATTTAACCGCCCCTTCAGGTCTCACTGCCAACGGACTTACAAGTACAAGCATTGAGCTTCGCTGGCTTGACAACACAACAAATGAGTCCGCCTTCGAAATATGGAGAACTGCAGGCACTACATCACAGTGGGAACTGATTACTTCAACCGGTAGCAATATCACACAATACATCGACAGCGGTCTTTCCGCCAATATACAATACTCATATAAAGTTAGAGCGTATATCTCAAGCAAAAGCATTTATTCGGCATATTCCGATACAGTATCTGTCATTACAACAGTACCTAATGCCCCAACAGTTACTTACAGCCGCATATCAGACACGTCACTCAATCTGACATGGACCGACAATTCAACAAATGAGAGCGGCTTTAAAGTTGAAAAGAAGGAAGGCCTTGCCGGAAGTTGGTATGAAATAGCCTCACTTTCACAGAATGTTACCAGTTATTCCGTTACTTCTTTAAATACCGGTACAGTGTATTTCTTCAGAATAAAAGCTTATAATACCCTTTACAACAGCTATTCATACAGTAACGAACTTGAGGTATCTTTAGCCCTTCCCGGTGCACCGTCAAATATTACCATGCGGGCACTGTCTTCATCCCAGATCGAAATAAACTGGACCGATAACTCGAATAACGAGCTGGGGTTTATAATTGAAAGGCAGCAGTCAAGCGGTATTTTTATGGAAGCAGGCAGGGTAGGTCAGAATACTGTCCGGTTTGTAGACAGCGGCCTTAGCTCAAACCAGGTGTATGTCTACAGGATCCGCGCATATAACAATAGCGGCAGCAGTGCTTATACCGTTAGTAAAGCGGTAGCAACCAGGCCCGCAACCGTATACAAGGATATTCAAAACGTAGGCTGGGCTAAAAGCGCTATTGAAACCCTTACCAGTAGGGGGATAATCAAGGGTAAAACCGCTGAAACATTTGCTCCAAATGATAACATTACCAGGGCAGAATTTGTGTGCCTTATAATAAGGGCTTTCAACCTGAACAAAACAGCTGTAGGGTCTTTTACGGATGTTAGTGCCCGCGACTGGTTTTACGGGGAAGTTATGACTGCCAAGGATCTTGGGATTGTCTCGGGAAATAAATTCAACTACTTTTTCCCGAACAGGTCCATAACAAGGGAAGATGTGGCAGAAATCATTGTCCGTACATTAAAAGTTATTGATAAGCCTTTCAAGGGGAGCAGCACCGATGTATTGAAGAAATTTTCCGACAGGAATTCCATCTCACAGTACGCCGTTGTGAGCGTAGCCAACCTTGTAAATGAGGGTATTTTAAACGGCAGAGCGGAAAATATATTGTCGCCCAAAGGCTATGCAACAAGAGCAGAAGCTGCTCTGCTTTTAAGTAAAATAATTGACAGGTAGCTTTTAGATTCCTCTGGACTTTTTCAAGCGCAGTTCCCTGAAAAACTTCTTAAGAATCTCCGAGCATTTTTCCTCCAGTATGCCGCTTGTGACTTCCACCCTATGGTTGAATTTTTCGACAGCAAGCACGTTAATAACAGATCCGGCGGCTCCTGCCTTCGGATCTGCAGCCCCAATATATAAACGTCTGATCCTGGCCTGTATTATGGCGCCTGCGCACATTGTGCAGGGCTCCAGCGTCACATACATGTCACAGTCATTCAGCCTCCATGACCCAAGTTTCTTACTTGCCTTGCGTATGGCCGTAATTTCCGCATGCAGCGTAGGATCTTCCTTTGATTCCCTTTCATTATGACCGCGGGATATTATTTTTCCGTCCTTGACAATAACGGCTCCAACAGGGGTCTCTTCCTTATTATATGCTTTTACAGCTTCCATGAAGGCTTTACTCATGAACCATTCGTCTATTCTGTTTTCTTCCCGGTTCTCCGGTACTTTTTCAGTCATCAAGTCATCCCCCGCTTTGCCCGTTAAAATAGTATTTCTTAGAGCACACTAATACCATATATACTTGACTGCCTTTGTTGCGGAATACATTATAGCCCAATTCAGAGTCCCTGTCAAAGTAATAAAACTTAATTTTTT
>JAEZNF010000517.1 GCA_023441845.1 Bacillota bacterium
GTGCGGTAAGAACTTCAATATGGTTTCTCTCAAGTCCGAATTCTTCAATCTTTGGAATGATCTCTTCTTTAAAATTCTTATAATATGCTGCATATATTTTTTTCTGTTCTTCCTTCATTTCAGCCAAATAATTTGTCTCAATCTTTTCAGGAAGCTCTTTTAAAACATCTTTTTTTAACCGTCTTAAAACAAACGGTTTTATTAGCCTTTTAAGCTCCTCCGCCTTTTCACAATTCCTCTCTTTTACAATAGGTTCTTCAAAAGCTGCGGCAAATTTATTTCTATCTTGAAGAAAGCCCGGCATTGCAAAATCAAAAATGGACCAAAGCTCAGTCAGGTTGTTTTCTATAGGTGTCCCGGTTATGGCAAAACAACACCCTGCCTTAAGGCTCTTTACACTATTTGCGTTTATAGTCATAGGATTCTTTATATTCTGTGCTTCATCAACAAATATATAGGAAAACTTTATCTTTTTATATTCTTCAATGTCGTTTCTTAAGAAGCCATAGGAAGTTACAATCACATCATAATCAATAGATGCCGTAATAAGCATGGAGCGTCTTTCCTTTATTCCTGTTATTACAAGTATTTTCAGTTGAGGTGCGAATTTTTCCGCTTCCATTTTCCAATTGTAAATAATTGAAGAAGGCGCAACAACCAAACACGGAAGCTTCCTGTCCTTCCGGACAAGAATAAATGCCAAAACCTGGAGGGTTTTCCCAAGTCCCATATCATCGGCCAGAATTCCTCCAAAAGAATACTGCGACATGTTATTCAGCCATTTAACACCGTCCTTCTGATAATTTCTAAGTACACCGTTTAAGTTCCCTTCAATTACAAACTCAGGCTCCATAGGATTTGAAACTTTCTTCATTAGATTATCAAGACGCTTATCTATTTCTACATTGTCAAAGCCCTTCTCCTTGAGATAGTTTTCTATGTAAAGACACTTATTTAACGGTATCTCAATAAAACCGTTCCTGATACTGCTTTTATCTATATTCAGATTGCTTAAAAAATCAATAAACTTCTCACTTTCAACACTGCTTAAGTTTATGATTGAGCCGTTTTTTAACCGGTAATACTTCTTCTTATTGTTTATTGCATCTAAAAGCTCCGTCAATTCCTCGTCACTTATATTCTCAAGGTTAATATTCATATATATAAGTGAGTCGTCAGAGGACAAGGAAAGCCCCATACTGCCGAGATTTGAAACATGCAGTTTCTTGAAATCCTCAGAATAATATACTTCCGAGGTCCTTTTCAATTCTGCAAGCTTATCTGTCAACAAAAACATGATTTTTTCGGTATCATCCAGCAGGAAAAGCCGTCCGTATTCGCGGAATCCCAATTGTTTTATCAAGGATAAAACCTCGCTTTCCCGGTCAAACTCCCTTAAGCTTTTGTCCCTTTCAAAATCATCCAGAGGATTTATTGATTTATCGGCATAGTTAAACTCTATTTTAGAAACAATCCCTTTTGGGGAGACATCAAAATAGGCTCTTGATATAAGGCTTGAATTATTGATTTCCATTTCTACATCTCTGTCCATCGAAATATCAAGAGTCTTTTTATATCTTTCAACAAAATTCTTATAAAAATGCTTTTTATCCTTCTCGTCAATTCTAAAAAAGACAATACTCCCGGTATTCTTAAAATTGAAAATGTTAACAAAAATATCTCTTTTATCCTCCGGTAATTTTACAATCAGACCCTTTTCATAAAATGCTATATATCTGAAATCCAGAGTCAGAGGATAAAAATCTCCATATTCCGAATAATCCATATTCAAGAGGTTGTAGCTGCCCTTATATTCAATACCTGTTTTTATTTGTACATCATTTTTAAATTGCACTTTCGCCGATTGTTTGTGAAAGTTAAGAATGTCTTTGTCATCCCAGACAGCATCAAGAAAATTACCGCACTCGGCCTCCTCAAGGACAATCTCGCCCTCACCAAGCTCCCGGCTATTATAATCAGGTTTATTCTTTCTTGCCCTTTTAAGATAATTTAAAAACCCAAGTATTTTTATGTCTGTTTTACAAAAACACATTCTTGAAGGTTCAAATATAAAGTTTTTACTCAAGTAAAATGAAGTCCCATTAAAAAAACATTCCAAGAAACGTCCGATTTCTCCGATCTTATACATTTTGTCCAGGCCAACATAAAACGCAAGCTTGATAGAATTGCCTTCATTGAAAAGCTCAAGCATGAGCTCCAATTTAACCGGAACTTTTCCATAAGCAGCATTAAAACCGCTAATAAATGTAGTTTTGTTAAAGTCAACCAACGTCTCTTTTGTTTCAATCCCTCTGTCCTTTAAATTCAAAGCATCACTTCCTAATTAACCAATTCAAACCTTGATTTGTCTTCAATTTTAAACATTGATACCGATAGAATTTCATCCTCTTCCGGTGAGATATCCTTCTTTATTGTTTTAAGCTCTATATACTCGTCTTCCCTGCCTATTTCCCGTTCTATGTTCACGGAATAAATCAGGTTAAACCTGTCAAAAATCGTATGCTCTTTCAAATCGGTAAGACAAATCATCTGAGTATTGTATTTTTTTGAAATTTCAAAAAGAGGCTTTAAAAGATGCTCTGATGTAATAGGTCCAAAGGGGTTGTCCATTATCAGCACCTTGCTCTCCATATTTGAACCGAGCAAATTTTCCCCTCTCATATAAGTAAGCAGTGATATAAATACTACAAACGCACTTACAAACAACTCACCGCCGGAGTTCTCTTCTATAACCTCTTTCCAGCTTTTCTTCTTTAATTTATTGGGTTCAATTTTAATAAGGGTTATTTCAATTTTGTTTATGGAAACAAGCCTGTCAAAAAGGTCAAAAGTGCTTATCTCGTTTGCCAGAATATTGTCAAGTGACTTTCCCTGTTTATATATGCTCACACAGTTTCTTATTGTATTTTTTAGATATTCCTTAAGTAAAATACTTTCGAGATTATCCTTCTCCGGCAAATTGATTATAAGCATTTTGCATCTTTTGCCGTCCACGTCTATTGTAGAATTCCGGTCTATACTGTTCATTTCATCATAAACATTCATAAGATAGCTTATAGTGTTATCAATAATGCAATTTTCCATGTTGTCAATCTTTTTAATATCTACCGAATGCTGCTCAAGTTTTCTGTCAATTTGCAGGTAAACTCTATCCAGCGCATTCATAGCATGAACAGGCTGATATTTCTTATCACCGTCCAGGATAGAATTAAAAAGGCTTTTAAACATATCGGCCTTGCCGGTAAATTCGTTTTCCACTTCCGAATATATATCTGATAGTGAGTTTCTCCCCGCGTTGGACATCTCCGCCAATTCCTTATGCTCTTTTACAAGCTTCAATATATGTTCATTTATATCGCTTTCAACAGCCCGTATCTCAGTTACAAGCGGTGCATATAACGAATACTCTTCAAGAGCAAATCGGACCCTCTGCAAATTATTTTCCTGGTTTTTTATCCGCGATAACTGTTTTTCAAAATCCTTCTGTTTAATTTTCAGGTTGTTTTTCTCGGTTTCAAACTCCATATCCCTGATATTTTCCCGCTGCTTCGGATCGTCATACCCACACTTTTCAAGAATACTTTTTTTCATGTACCGTAAATCGGAGTTTTTTTCGGCAATTTTAAACTGTATACTGTTTTTCTTCTCCGCCAATTCACTTAAAACACCGTTAATTTGAGTCAACTGACCGTTTATGCCTTCAAATTCAAACTGGCTGTATTCCAATCCAATGTAATAGCTTGCTTCAATACCATAGGAATCAATTTCCCCCTGTTTTTCGTTCCTGTCTTTTTTATAGTCCTCCAGAATATCCCTTATGGTCTGGATTTTGACCCCAATCTGAGAAGTATATGAGGTTAGTTTTGATTCCAATTGCTCTATTTCCTCATTTATATACTTACCGTGCTTTACATCACTGTATCTCTGGTAGTTGTTCCTGACTTTCTCCAAAACTGCCGAAATATTAGTGATTTTTGAGCTATGTGCATTTATGGTTTCCTTCATATTGGAAATTTCTCTATCCAAATTTTCCAATTCTGTTCTTTTAATCTTCAAGTCCTCTTCTTTTTGTCTTTTCTCCTTCAAATCTACAGAGTATCCTTCACATCTGGTAAAAAAGCCGTATATCTCTTCCCTTTTTCTCAAAATTCTATTTCTGCGGTTTAAAAGCTCGGTTTTTGCCGCCATTTCATCTTTATCGCTGCTTTTTATTTGGACTATCTCAGCTTCCGTATCCGTAACCGTAGATATACTCTCTTCCAGTTCCTTTGATACTCGGACTATCTCTTCCGATATTCTATTGACAGCATCGTAGGTATAGTTGAATTCCTCAACTTTCATTATATCATGCTCGGTATTTTTCAATGCTTCTTGCGCAGTTGTTATTATTTCATTGTTTTTGGAAATTTTATCTGTTATATCATCACATATTTCCTTAAGGTAATTTTTATTTAATATCCTGTCATCAAAAGCAATGAGAAAATCGATACTCGGTAATGAGTGAACGCTGTTTCTCGACTTGATTTCTATAGCATCCAGAAGCCTCTCTCTTTCAACAAAAGGAATGATGGGAGAGATCACTCCTTTAAACTCCATCTCCCTTATTAACTCGATATCTTTTTTCGATACAATAAGTGAATATGGTAGAAACGGATTGCTTCTAACCAACTTTAGCTTGGCGTTTTTATTTTCCGGCAGGCTTTTGAGCCATTCATATCCAAACTCAACCAGTATATTATTATCCTCCAATTTTCGTTTCAGATCTTCTGAGAACTCAAAAGCCTTTCCCGATTCATATAATTTAAATTGCTTTTCGAGAATTGAATTTTCCAGCTTCTTGTCTCCAATAAGTTTACTGAATTTCTCCTTATCCGAATTTAACGGAATAAGCAGTTTTTCCTTATTGTAAAGATATTCCTCACTTAATTGACAGGACTTTATTATCTTAACAATTGCATTCTTTTCATTTTCAAACTTATGGTATTCCGATTCATATTTATTTTTTTCAATAATCAATAAAGGGTATTTGTCCCGTACTTCTTTTAATTGTCTTTCCGATTTCTCAATTTTGCTTTGATTTTCAAGATGCCTGTCACCTATTTCAGTTATGCTTTTCTCAATATCCTCTTCTTCTCGCTCCAGCATAACCTTGATGGAGTTTATGCTGTCTTCATCCATGTCATGAGTATTTATATTCCTGACAGGCAAAAAATCCGGATATGCCGTCTTAAGTGCCCTTTCGGACTCTTCAAATACTGCTATCC
>JAEZNF010000242.1 GCA_023441845.1 Bacillota bacterium
CTTTTTGGTGCCTGTCTTATATCATTCGGAGTGTTTGCTTCAACCTTGACCGAGAGCCAGATAATAGCGGCGATAATCAGTTTTATAGGAATGCTTATATTTTTCATCTTATCGATATTTTCAGCATTTTTTGGTGGAAAAATAGCAACTGTTATCAACTGGATGGATTTGTACTCAAGGTATGTGGACTCTATGAACGGTATCTTGAAAGTGAGTACCATTGTTTATTTCATAAGTTTTGTTTTTGTAATCCTGTTTTCTGCAGTTATTGTAGTTGAAAAAAGAAGATGGAGTCAGGGGTGATTAAAATGGGGAATAATAAACATACCAGCTTGAAATATGGATCTTTATCCATCGTATCTATAATAGTGGTTATTGTAATAGCTGTTTTGGTAAATCTTACCATGCTGAAATTGGATATAAAGGTAGATATAACACCAAATAAAATCTATTCAATTAGTGATAAGTCAAAAGATATTATAAAAAACCTTAATAAAGATGTAACGATTTACGGACTTTTTGATGAAGGTTCAATACCGAATGATGTATCGAATTCAATCGGCTATCAGACTTACAAGAAAGCGATTGAAATTCTTGATCAGTACAAAAAGCTTTCATCAAAGATAACTGTAAAATACATTGATCCTGATAAGGAGCCGGCTATAATGACCGAGCTCGATCCTAATGGTACAAAGGCATTGCAGAAAGGTGAATTTGTATTTGTATGCGGCAAAAATATTACCAAGGTATCAACAAATGACCTGCAGGCCAGCTATCAAAACCAGGAGGATGAGATGCTTTTGACAAACTTCCTGACTGCCGAATATTCTTTTACAAGTTCCATTAAAAGAGTAGCCGCAGAAAAGGCGCCAACAGTATATTTTACTGAAGGACATCAGGAGGCGCAGTATGACGCTCAATATAAATATATAAAGCAGACGCTTGAATCGGCAAGCTTTGAAACAAAGAGCATAAGTCTGATGTCGGTGGAAAAAATTCCTGAGGATGCAGAGGCTTTATTTGTCCTGTCTCCCAAGAAGGACTTGACACCTGATGAGCAGCAAATAATATATAACTATTTGAATAAAGGCGGAAAGGCAATGTTCATGTTTGACTCAATTACGCCTAATACCAGCCTTCCGCAGTTTGATAAAGTCCTTAGCGATTTTGGTATGACTTTGAACTATGACAGAATCAAAGAGACAGATGAAAACAGACACATTCCCAATAGGCCAAATGACATCATTGTTTCTCCGGAAGTAAATGAAATAAATTCACGTGTTAATGATATGGGAATTCAGATGTTAATGTCCAATGCGAGAAGTATTAATATACTGAAGACCAAAAAGGACGGACTTACAATTACACCGCTTGTTAAGTCTAGTGATAAAGCTATAGGAGAGCAAGTTGACAAATCAAAGGGAGAAGACCTTAAGGGACCTCTTGTAGTAGCCGCTGCTGCAGAGTACAGCAGTATAGGGTCAAGAGTTGCAGTTATCGGTAATGCAGAGTTCTTCAGCGACCAGGCTGTAAACCAGTATGATACTTCCATGTATTTCTTCCTTAACGTTTCATCCTGGATTTTGGATAAGACGGATGACCTGCAGATACCTCCAAAGGTTATGGACTCCCAGACGATTAAAATAAGCCAGAATGAAGCCAACATAACAATACTTATTCTCATAGTTGTAATACCGGTATTGATTCTGGCAACAGGTATATTTATTTGGGTGAGGAGGAGACATCTATGAAGCTTGGAAGGAATGTTATTATTCTTTCAGTGCTGATGGTGATTATAGCAGGGGCTTTCATACTGTTGAATGTTTTTGATAAAAAGGAAGCTGTTAATAACACCGACTTGGATACTAATCAAGATGAAGGCCTTAAAATACTGTCCGTTAATGCGGATGATATGGTAGAAGTGACTTTGGAGAATGGTGATATAAAATACACTCTTACACATAATAACGATAAGTATGATATTACTTATCCTTCAGGTATTAAATTTGATAATGAAGTGATTAATACCACATTTACCAATCTGTCTTCGCTTTCAGCAGACAAGGTGTTTAAGGATGACATAAATAATTTGTACAAGTACGGACTTGATAAGCCGTCTACAGTTACTGTAAAGTTTAAAGACGGATCTACAAAAATTGTGGATATTGGAAAAGAGACTCCGACAAAAGACGGCGTTTATGTGAATCTGAGGGGTACCGACAATATTTACGTATTAAGCCCATATTTTGCAGATACATTGAAGGTAGACGATGTGTATTTTAACGACAGAAGCCTGTATGAGCCAAAAAAGGAAGATATACTTGAGATTAGTGCACAAAGAGCTGGGGAACCGGTTTACACCATAAAGTCGGGAGACGAAAATTGGAGCATTGCAGCACCTGTCAGCGGAAATATCAATACAGAAAAGGTTGAGAGTTTGTTAAACTATTTTTCAACTCTTTCGGCCTCAAGTTATATTTCAAAAGCTTCAACAGACTTGAGCGTATACGGATTCGACAAGCCCTCATATGTTTATGAGGTAAAAGCAAAGACCGGTAACATTAAATTGATTTTGGGAAAAGAAAAGGAAAAGGACACCGATATATACGGCATGATTGAAGGCAGAAAAGAAGTCTTTACTTTGTCGATGTCTACACTAAAGGGTTTCCTTGATATGCCTTTGAACGATTTGCTCGAAAGGCTTGTATATTGTGCAGATATTAGAGAAGTAAAAGATATGTCGGTAACAATGGACGGCAATACAACAAAATCTACAATTAGCCTTGATCCCGGCAATAATAAGGATAAGGATAAATTTACCGTTAACGGCAAGGATGCAAGCGGAAAAGATAAGAACGGTGAGTTCTTATTCAGAAACTATTACAAGGCCGTGATCGGTATTACGTTCAGTGACATTGATGTGGATGCCAAACCGACGGGAACACCGGAGGTAACCATTATATATAACTTGAACAAGGCTCCGGGCTCTGTGAAGCTTGAATTGATCCCTGCAAGTGCAACCACATACTATGCTGTGATTGACGGTAAATACACAGGGAAAATTGTATCGAAGAAGGATTTTGACGAACCAGAAGGTATCAGACCGTGTTATAAAGCTATGATGGACAGTCTTAAATAAGAAATAATAAAGAGTTTGGAAGCTGTTAATTATCTTTAGTAATTAAAAAACAACTCCGACATAGAATTATATTGATATAATGCTTATGTCAGGAGTTGTTTTTATTTGAGCACGGATTTTAAGAATATCTTTAAAGTAGCCTGTATTTATATGACAACAATAATCGGAGCCGGATTTGCATCAGGGCAGGAAATAGTGAGATTCTTTTCGAATTATTACAAGGGAGGATTCTACGGCATTCTAATGGCTGGATTGTTGTTTGCTGTTATAGGTTATATTGTGCTGGATAAGGTATATAGAGAAAGAATAAGAAACTATGACGAATTTCTGTTTCCCACAGTCGGCTGGTTTTTTGGGTGGGTTATGGAAGTGGTAGTGGTCCTCTTTATGTTCTCGGTATTCTGCATTATGATAGCCGGTATGGGCGGGATAGTATCCGATAAGTTGAATCTTTCACCAGTTATAAGTGCTGTAATAATTTCTGCTGTCTGTATGGTTATTATGATGACCGATATTAAGGGGGTTGTCGCTCTTAGCACTTTATTGACACCTCTTTTAATAGTTGGAATTATAGGGGTCGGCTTATATATAATAGTGTTCAGGGATACTGCGGTTTTTAATATGGCCGGCTATTTCAGAAACGCAACGGACAATTGGTTTTTTTCTGCGCTTCTGTATGTCAGCTACAACAGTATAATGTCAATAGTGATTATGTGCGGCTTGCAGCCTTTATTGAAAACAAAGAAAACAGGAGCAATCGGAGGAATTGTTGGAGGGCTCCTGCTTTGCGTAATAGCATTGATTTTAAATACCGCCATATTCCTGTTTTATCCTGAAGCCGGGTTGAAAGAATTTCCTGTTCTTAATATAGTCGATAAGTACAATACTCATGTAAGCAACTTTTATACCTTTATTTTATGGCTTGCCATGTTTACATCAGCCGTAACATCGGGGTATTGTTTTGTTGACAGGGCAAAGAGCAAGGTAAAAATTAATTCAAAAGTTATAACATTGGCCGTATGTATCCTGGTTGTGCCTTTATCCTGCGCTGGATTTTCCAACCTCATATCCACAATATATCCCATTTTCGGATATATCGGATTATTCATGATCTTTGCCGTGTTGATACAGGGCATAATTAAAAAACCTCAGGTTTATAACGGCGGCAGTCTGAATGAACATAAATAAAGCGGCTTCATATATATAAAATTATCTGTTTTAAATAGGCTATCATATATGATAAAATTATTGTGCTGTATTTTTTAGCAGCACTATATTACATAAGACAAGCAGCTTTAAGTCTTTAAGGCACAGGTGTACAAACTTGAGCTTCAGGTTGTTTGCCGAAAAGATAAAATGGAGTGAAGATACATGGCACTGCCTCTAAACAGTTTAAATAACAAACCTGAAAATAAAAAAAACGGTTATTTTAATATAGTTTTATTCATCCTGCTGGTTATATCGGTAATTTGCATTTCCTTTCTGGTGTACCTGAAAAGCCAGAATATAGATATAAGGAATACCAGTTTCAAAGATATTATGGAGTCCTTTTCCGCGGGAAATAAAGACAGCGGGAAGTCCAAAACATGGGAAATAAAATATGATTATAGTGAGCACCATGTTTTTGCAGCGTATGACGGACTGGTAATAGAATGTTCAAAGAATAGTATCAGAGGCCTGAACAAAAATGAACAGGAGCAGTGGGTTGAGCAGATTACAGTGAATAATCCGCTTTTGAAGACTGCCGGTGAGTATCTCCTGGTTGGAGATATGGGAGGTAAGGAAATCTATCTCTTTAACGGTAAAAGCGTTAAATGGAACAAAAGGATGGACGGCAACATAGTAAACATCGACATTACTGATGAAGGCTATATTTCGGTTTTAAATGAGACAAGCGGATATAGGGGAATGCTTACAGTGTTTAACCGCAATGGAAATGTTGTACTATCAAGAACCGTGCTGGAAAACTTTCCGCTCCTTGCGCGGGTTTCGCCCTCCGGTAAGCGGTATGTAATAAGCTGTATAAGCTCGATGGGTATACAAGCGGAAACCGGATTGATTTTCGGCAAATTGAGCTCCAAGGAAGATACCGAAATAACCCCGCAAAAGGAACAGTTGTTTCCCTTTGCATGGTATTTAAACAGCGACCTTCTGTGTACAGTGAGCCATTCATCTGTTATGTGCTTTGATCAGGACGGGAAAACAGCATGGGAAAACCAATTTGATGAAAATCAGGTATATTGCGCGGATATTTCGGAAGGTAAACATTTGGTTATGGTATTGCGGGATGATGCCAAATCAGGCAGTACTGCAAAAGGTGATAAAACCCTTGTAAGGATTTACGATAAAGAGGGAAAGGTATACGGCGAAAGCAGTATAGAAGGAAAAGTCAAAAACATTAAAACTTACGGCAGCATGATTGCGGTTAATGCAGGAAGAGAAATATATGTTATAAGCCCGAAGGGAAAAATTTTGGATAAATGTTCATCAAAAACGGATGTATCGGAGCTGTTTTTTATAGATGGAAAAAACCTGGCACTGGTAACGAATAGTAAAATTATTATAAATCAAATTAATTCTTAGGGGGAAATATATGAACTGGACTGACTTGGTTGTTGTTGGTATAATAGCTGGCTTTGCTGTGCTTAGTATGTCAAAAGGGCTTGTTTTATCGGTGTACAGGCTGGCTTCTTTCTTCGTATCGATTTTCCTTGCAGTAAAGCTATATCCCGTAGTTTCAAAAATTCTTTCGGCTACGGCTTTGAATGGGAAAATAAACGAGTACATTTTAAAAAACCTTTTAACGCAGCAACCTGCTTTAAACAGCGGAGCAAAAAAAGCGGCAGCTGATGCTGTTGTTGAAGGATTGAAGCTTCCGGGCTTTATCAAGG
>JAEZNF010000655.1 GCA_023441845.1 Bacillota bacterium
CAAAAATATTTTAACATAGCTATTTACATACAACATTATACGCACATTAAAAAGAGGCTATAACCGCACAACTAAGCGGTTTGTTGCCTCTTAATTTCTTTTCAACTGTCGAAAATGAGATTATAAATACTTATGGTGCCTTTGTCAATAGTTATTTTTGATTTTTATAAAATTATTCGCAGTGTTTATTTTCCAAACAGTCTTTCATTCAAGTACTCCGTAACGCATCATTTTAAAGTAATAATGCGTTACGAATCTATATACCTGACCGGCATTAATGAGCGTTTAAAATACCCAACTTCCGTAAAATCTTTTTCTACTTAACCAATGTAGTAATGTAAGTGCTGAAAAAACCTGAAGTAATTTTTCAGTCCGCTTAATCCTTTTGCACTTTTGACCATGAGTCCTTTAATGCAACTATCCTGTTAAAAACCGGCTTTTCTTTTGATGAATCAACCGAGTCTACACAAAAATATCCCATCCTCAAAAATTGATACCTGCTGCCGGGCGCTGCGTCAGCAAGACTTGGCTCCAATTTACATGATTTAAGTATCTCAAGGGAATCCGGATTAAGGAAGTCTTTGTAATCCGCTCCGTCACCTTCATTTCCCGGATTGGGATCATTAAACAGTGATTCATATAAACGGACCTCGGCATCTATCGCATGCTGTGCCGAAACCCAGTGCAGAGTGCCCTTGACTTTTCGTCCATCCGGCGAATTGCCTCCCCTTGATTCAGGGTCATAAGTACAGTGAAGCTCTATTATTTCTCCTGTTTTATCATCTTTAACAATGTCAACACATTTTATAAAATACGCATGTTTAAGCCTGACTTCTCCACCGGGAAATAACCGGAAATACTTTTTGGGAGGATTCTCCATAAAGTCATCCTGTTCAATGTAAATTACCTTCCCAAAAGGAATTTTTCTTGTTCCTGCCTCAGGGTCCTCGGGATTATTCTCCGATTCAAACCATTCCACCTGATTTTCCGGATAGTTGTCTATAATTACTCGTATGGGGCGCAAAACTGCCATAACACGGGATGCACTGGCGTTAAGATCTTCCCTTATACAGTGTTCAAGCAGCGCAACATCAACAGTACTGCTTGTCTTGGCAACACCTATACGATCACAAAAATCCCTTATTGCGGCCGGTGTATAACCGCGTCTTCTCATTCCGGATATTGTAGGCATGCGCGGATCATCCCATCCGGATACATAATTCTTCTTTACCAGCTCAAGAAGCTTACGCTTACTCATTACAGTATAAGACAAATTGAGCCTTGCAAACTCTATCTGGCGGGGTCTCGGGTCAAACCCGGCAGCCTCAATGAACCAGTCATACAAAGGGCGGTGGTCTTCGAACTCAAGCGTGCAAATAGAGTGTGTTATACCTTCAATGGCATCCGAAATAGGGTGCGCATAATCATACATGGGATAAATACACCATGTATCACCTGTCCTGTGATGATTGGCTCTCAATATCCTATACATGACGGGATCTCTCATATTTAAATTTGGCGAAGCCATATCTATTTTGGCTCTTAATACCCTGCTGCCATCCGGAAATTCTCCGGCTTTCATCCTCTCGAACAAATCCAGGTTTTCTTCAACCGAACGGGACCGGAATGGGCTTTCTTTTCCCGGCTCAGTCAGAGTACCACGGTACCCTCTTATTTCATCGGCACTCAAATCACAAACATATGCCTTACCTTCCTTGATTATTTTCAAGGCATACTCATATATCCTTTCAAAATAGTCGGATGCATAAAACATCCTGTCGTCCCAACTGAATCCAAGCCATTTTACATCCTCCTGAATCGACTCAACGTACTCAACATCTTCTTTTGCCGGATTTGTATCATCAAACCTAAGGTTACACAAACCGTTATTCCGGGCAGCCAGACCAAAATTCAGACAAATGGATTTTGCATGTCCTATATGAAGGTATCCGTTAGGTTCAGGCGGAAACCTTGTATGAACTCTCCTGCCTTTACCGTCAGTATCCTTATCCTCATTTATTATTTCCTGTATAAAATTAGAATAGGGCATAGAATTATTTTCACTCATATGCGTATTCCCCCTTTTTTATTTTCTTTTCCTTTGCATGTTATAAGTATTTCCTATTTGTATCTAAGGTTATCATAACAAATTATTATTATTTTAATATTTATTAATACGGATTGCCACTATTTTTATTAAAAACTCAAATAAAATCTCAAAAATCTACATAAAAAAGTTATTTTTTGATGTCTCTAAATTATTATTAGCTCCTGCCTGAACAATTTTCCATCTGCAAGAGTGTTTAATAAAATATTATTATAATTGTTGATTATTCTTTTCAGTATCCAAAGTCCCAGGCCGCGGTTATCGCCTTTCGTAGAATATCCTTTCTCAAATATCCGCCCAACCTCCGGTTTTTCAACAACAGAATTCTCTATTATAAATGTAACAGTACCTTCATTTTTTGTGATAAACAGGTTAACAAACCTATTTTTACTTTCACAGGCCGCTTCTATTGCGTTATCAAGCAGTATCCCCAGTATTTCACACAAGTCAGAGATTTTAACATTAGTTTCCTTAATCTCATCCTTTACAGCAATCTTTATGTCTATCCCCAGCTTTTTTGCATTCTCCACTTTAAAGGCTAGTATACCAAGTATTCCGGCATTTTTTATATTCAGAAGCATAATATTACTTATTCCATCGGTTTTATTTTTCTTTTCAACAATCTCATTTATGTACCTTTCCAGTTCATCTATCTGTCTGGCTTCAACCAGGCTTTTTATAGAGGCCAGCATATTATCGTAATTATGTTTAAACACCCT
Organism: Bacillota bacterium; assembly: GCA_023441845.1. GTDB lineage: Bacteria > Bacillota > Clostridia > Acetivibrionales > DSM-2933 > JAEZNF01. The sequence goes on from JAEZNF010000655.1 coordinate 2,827, forward strand.
CATATCGTTTATTATTCCTCTAAGTGTTTTGTTATAAAATATATGATAATCCAGTTCCCTGCTTTTATATACAAAATTGAAAAACGTGTTGGTTTTCGAAACCCATATAATAAAAAAAGACAGGAGTAAACCGTTATCAAATACGAATATCACTCTGTTTAATTCGTATGAAGGTAAACTGTAAAAATGCCATATGTTATAAAGTGCAATAACTATTGCCAAAATAATATAAAGGGTATTGGCAGTATACGCTTTTTTTCTGATTTCATGCGGATAAACCGACATTGATTTAAATGATTTGATTGTAATGTACATAGCTATGTTCACAGCGTTAATAATCATGTGAATAAACACGAACTGCCACAAATCATCTTCTATGCATTTACTCTCCAATCCAAATATGACCTGCACGGAATATGAAACAGCAAAACTTAGACCCAGTATCAAAGCGTAGATTACAGCAGATACAACGGATCTAATTAATTCAAGTCCTAATACCAGTTTAATTAAAATTACGGTGGAAATAAGAAACGCTATAATTAATACCAGAATAAATGTGATATTTAATCCCAAGTAAGTGATATGGTATAGCGTATTGCTAATTATCAGGCTTACCAATAAAGTAAAGGCAGCCATTTGTTCGCATCTGAATTTCAAATGGCAAATTGCCTGTATAATAAGTACTCCACAAAAGGCTGAGACCAGAGTAAAAAGATAGTTTATCAAAAATACTTCCAACTTAAGCATCAGGCATCAATCCCTTCTTATATTTGCCTCCGATAAAGCAGAATTGACCTGATTCAAAAACTACCTTTTTTTCCTTTGTGTTTATATTCGAAATATAGTCCCTGTTGACAATAAATGACTTGTGACATCTTACGAAATTATTTCCTGAGAGCCTGTTTTCTATTGATTCAAGCGTATCATAGCAATATATTTCATTGCTAACCATATGTATTATGGTTTTATAGCTTACTTTTTCTATATAAATTATATCTGCGGCTCTTATCCTGTATAAATTTGAACCCGATTTTATTTCAATAAAATTGGCTTCCTCCCTTGTGTCATTTATAAACATATAATCATTGTATATATCAAGTATGCATTTTTCGAGGATTTCCGCAGTTGCAGGTTTTGGCAGAAAATCAAAGGGTTTTATTTTGAACGCCCGTAGAATAAACTCCAGGTGTGCTGTTATAAAAACGATATATGCTTTTCTGTCGTTCTCCCTGATCTTTTGAGCAAGCATAAAACCGCTTTCCTGGACTTTAAGGTCTATATCAAGTAAAAATACATTTGCAGTCTTATTCCTGATAAACTCTCCGATAAGCTCAGGGCTATCTGCCGAACATACTATTTGTCCGGGAATGCCGTTTTTAATAATAATCTTTTTGACAATACTCTCAACATACTGCAAATATCGCTTATCGTCATCACATATTACTATCCGAAGCACGTAATCATCCTCTCGGTATAATGATAGATACAACTTATTAACAAAATACCTTTTCAGAAAATTTACATACTTTAGATATCGGTAACATTCGAGTAAAAATATAGTCTATCTAATATAAATTTATATTAAAACTAGATAATCCTGTATCCACTTCCACGTCTATCTTGCTCTTTGCCTCATCATAGTTTGGAGATATATAGTATTTGTCTTTCTTTTCCCAATCAAGATCCTTTATATTTGAATTTCCAAGGCCACTATCAATTTTTATCTTTACACCTGAGGACTTTGGAACGGAAGCATTCACACTGGAAAATCCCGCATCAATAACTACCTCGGTTTTTTCACTGAGGTTTCCCAAATTAATATCCATACTTCCAAAACCCAAATCCAGCTTCAATTTACTGACCTTCAATTTTGACAAATCCATTCTACCTGAAATAGCTCCTGCGTCTATATCCAAATCCCAGTCAACATTCTTATTCAAATGGAATTTATACAGACTCAAATTCCCCTCAAAATTAACAGGTATATAGCTTTCCTTTTTAAAATATATTTTTTCCTTTCCATTTTCGGTTTTATATTCAGTTGATTGAGGGACACTTGCATCAAAAAGTTTCTCTGTATCCGAATCAATCTCAAGTTTGGTTGCACCAAGCTTAATACCCATTTTCCTGCTGCTGATTTCTGCATCCATTTTTTCGGAAATCGTCTTATACTTCGTACTATGTTTATCATCTATTTTAATTTTCGGCTCCACAAAATAACTGTAAGATATTATTGATGCAAAGAACAATAGCCATGTCACACCGCGAACTGCAGCTTGACGCTTGAAAATAACATTAAAACCTATCACAACAAGTATTAAAGGCCATAGCACAATAAACGAACTTATTATTGAAAAAACATTAATATGGCCGAAACTTATCATAAGCCAGATTACTCCTATAGCAAGCAGGAAAACTCCAAACCCTATATTTCTGCTTTTCATACTCATTTCCTCCCGCCCTTGAAAATGATTCCGACACCGATTATAACCAATATAAGCGGCAGCATATATTGAGCTTTGAACCAATCAAAAAAGCGTTGTGCGAAAATCATTGCTCCAATGGCAATAAGAACTATTCCAAAGATTGTTCTTCTGTCCTGGCTTCCTTTATCGGAATAATGCTCCTTTGAATCTTCCATAGTAAAGTCTCTAAAGTCTTTTTCGGGATCATACTCATCAGCCTGATATGTGCCCCTATCCTGTGCCGGTATAATAATAGCGGCTATAATATATGCTACTATTCCTGTTCCGGTTAATGCAAATGCAGCACATACAAGCCTTATTAATGTGGCGTCGGTAGAAAAATACTCCGCTATACCCCCGCAC
>JAEZNF010000002.1 GCA_023441845.1 Bacillota bacterium
CCGCCAAAAAGATTGATAGCCCACCTCGGCTTTTGTTAAAGCCTTTTCTTTCTTTCAATGTCCAGTACATATTAAACCTCCTTAAAAAAATCATTAATAAACCTTGTTGCGCCTCATAAATTACACAATTTTCCTATTTTAAAAGTAAAATCGTCCTACTTTAATACTACTTCCAATGACAAAAACCATCAATTGTTTTAATTGCTTTTTTATATCCTATATTGCACACACATCGGAACATACCATTATATAGAATAAAACAAACCATGAAGCAGTATGGGAAATTGTGATTTATCGGCTTCCAAATTTATTTATCAAAGTCTTCATATTCAAATAAAAATTAAAGCTCGGGGCCGTCGAGGCCCTCTCGCTTTTAGCCGGATTTCTCTTCGAGAAACGGCTACCGATAAAATGGTATTTCTCTTCAGAAAACTGCCACTAATAAAGGCTGTAGGAGGTGTCATCCTACAGCCTTTTCTTAAATCAATATAGATTCACCCTTATTTATTACCGGCAACACTTTATCGTTAACCCATTCACCTAATTATGAAATAGACGGGTAATCCGAAGATGTTTTATTAAAGTTATTTGCAATAATCATTATGTCGGTCATGTTTATAGCACCGTCTTTATTAAAATCCATGCCCTCAATATATTTAGCATTGCCGACAGCAGTGTTAAAGCATTTTGAAACCTGCATTATATCCGTCATGTTTATGGCATTATCCTGAACGCCGTTTCTGTCCATATCGCCCACCCACATAACAATAGGATCGTCGGCCGAGCCGATTTTAACATCACCGTTTACAACAATATACTTAATTTCCCTGCACAGGTAATTTTCCTTGGTTATTTTCAGCACAAGGCTCTCTGCCGAATTAACCCCGGTTATCTCAAAATATCCATCTTTGTCTGTAGTTGCATATTTATCGGCAAGTTCAACTTTAAAGCCTTGCTTTAACTTTGCAGCCTTTGATGCCGCAAATGCAAATCCAGGCGCAACGTAACCCGAAATCTTGTAACCTGACTTCGGTGTAGGAGTCGGAGTTGCAGACGGTTCTATTACAACAGGCTCAACCCCGTATTTAAGATCACCCTTTACATATCCGGTAATTTTGTCGTTTTCAGCAAGCTCGGTTTTTATTTTGGAATCAAACGAGTAGTCATTTGACTGGTCCAAAGCTGATGAACCTTCAATTCTAAAAGGTATAGCTCCGGTGCTTCCTCCAGGTGCAAGGATACCTGCATCATCTGCAAATCCGATTTCGCAGTATGTATCGGCCTTAGCTACCGGATCATCTATGGCATGGATAGTTCCTTTAACCTTTTCGGCACCGCAAGCAGCATATTCGCATACAAAAGTACTCTGGCTGCCGTCATTTGTATACCAGTAGCGCACCTTTAAGTCCGAATAGTTTATCGGTACTTTACCTGTATTCTGTATGTTTATTGAAGCCCTTATATTGCTCTTGGACGAATCTTCCGTTCCGCACTTGTACATTACCTTGATCGAAGCATTATTTGCAGGAGTAGCGTTCGGGTCAAATGTCGGGACAGGCGTAGGAGATGCTATCGGCGGTTCTTCTCCGTATGCCAGCTTTCCGTCCATATATACAGGTACATATTTAGTTAATGCAAACTCTTTTGTTAAGCCTTTTCTGCTCCAGTCATTGCTGGAATCCCAGTGTGTGAGGTAATTGGGGTCCATTTTGTTTGTCAAAGAAAATTGCACATCTCTGTCTCCGTACACTTTACTTCCGGTCCAGTCAAATTCATAATAGTATGTACCCATATCATCCCATTTGATAGGTCCTTTTGTTTTAATAGGCGTATCCTGCAAGGAAATCTGCTCATCGTATGCAATTGAAAATTCTACATCTTCTATTTTCTGCCCGCATTCCAGCAATTCGCTGATATTAAAGAAGTATCTTACCTTCATACTTGTTTCAAAATGAGGAGGCTGGCTTGATTCATTGTGTATTCTCAATACAGTCTGTGAAAATTGATTGCTTTCACGGTCTACACGCGCCTCGCAGTAGTACGGGTCAAATTTATCTTCCTTAGGCGGAAAATTCGGTATGGGCTCCTGTCCTTCAGCTTCACCGTAAAAATGATAGAATCCTGCAAGAGCCCCGACAAAAGCAGCATTAAAATCAACAGTAACCTCATTTAAAACGAAGTTAGTGGTTACATCCTCATGGTAATCCTCTAAAGTAGGTCCGCCTGCAAGAGCTCCCCATAATATATGCCTGTGCTCCGGAGGATCATCCATGTTTAATGTCTTTGAACCATGGGCGGCTCTATGATGGACATGACGTGCATAAGGCAGCCCCTTTTCATGTCCGTAACCAACTATGTACGAATACCCCATGGGGTTCCTTCCCATTAAATAATGCATCTGGGTTTTTGCCCATTCGCCGAAAATCGTCTTTTCCGGATGGTATTTCATGTATACAAGTCCCGATAACTGTGCTGCTGTATTGTAACGGGCAGACCCCCATCCGTTAATCATTGCATATTTTGCAGGTGACACTTCAATATATGTACCATCTTTGGGGTCTTCGTGTTTTATATAACCTCCCGACAAATACTCTATGTTCCAGCGTGCAAAATATTCAAATCTCTCATTTTCGGGAAAAAGGGAATTCAGCATTAAGAATACTCCCCCCCATACAACGTCCCAGCTGTGAACCCATATATTCTGCCAAGTATTGTTATTATTATCCCTGACTATCTTTTTCATGTACCCTGTATATATTCCGTCGCTGCCGGCCGCATCTATCTCTCTTATATAGCTTATTTCACCTGTACATTTATAAAGCCATACTGCTGCCCATGATAATTCATCTTCATCATAAACCGAGTTGTAGTAACCGTCTTCAGTTGCACAACCCCTGTATTTCTTTGCAAATTCATATAGTGCTTTTGCATAAGTCAGGCATTTTTCTGCATATTCAGGCTCGGAGTCCTTCCAAATCATATATGATGTACAAAGTGAAGCCGCAGTACTGGCACATACGTCACTCCCATAATATTCAGAAGTAGCAAAATCACAAGGCCTTGGAATACTATCAGGATATAGTTCCGGCGGACCCCAGAATGAATGGTCCAAATCGCCTTCGCCTACCATATAGCAAAAAGCAACTACTTCTCCCTTATCCATAAATGTACAACGCAAATACGTGTCGGTAGCGAATCTTAAAACGTCCAGCATATGTTGCTCTTCGCCTATTTTTTGGAATGCATCCCTGAATTCCAAAAACCCCCATCCGAGAGTACCAGTTGCATAGCTCTGGGGAAGCCCGAACCTAACATGGTCTCCGGCATCATGGTATCCGCCATGAACATCCACTGCTCCGTCCCCATCAGGATCAAGTATACTTTTATTCTTTTCTATAAATGCTTTAGAAAGATTAGTATTGGTGAGAGGAATATGTGTATCCTTTTCGTGGCACGCACCTCTCCATTCAAGCCTTGTATTTTGAGCCTCAGGCCCACACCATTCACCATCGTAAAAATAAATTGATTTTTGCAGAGCTTCTGCATAGTTGAAGTAATTATACTTCTCCCAGCCTTCGGCCGGCGTAAAAGTCCCGGATGACGGAACAGGTGAAGTTTTTTCCGCTGCAAATGCTGTACTTGAAGCCAAAAGCTGCGTGGAAATCAAGACAACAGTTAATAGGATTGAGAGCCAACCCCGTCTTTTAACGAAACCTTCGTTCCTTTCTTTATGTGTATTGTACATTTTAAACCCCCTCCAAGATAATAACAAGTTTTCTTTCTGCAATCAGGTATTGCTTTGTGCATCCTTAATAAAACTTAAAAAAATGCATAAGCCACCTGATTCTAAAATTACCCTAACTTTATACTACTTGTAAAGTTCAAAATCATCAATTGTTTTAATTGCTTTTTAATATCCTATATTGCACTCCCCGGTATTATACAGTACTGTAATTTCACAATAATCACCAAATAACCGGGAACTACTTATATGAAATAAAGTAACAAATGCGGGCATATTGAATATCTTATTAAAAAATAAAAGTCTCAGCGGCAGACCCCCATTGACTTTTGCAGAATTTACCGTCTATAAACGGCCCAAATAAAAAAACCCCCGAACAATGTTCGGAAGGCCTCTTATCTTAATCTATTCCAAATATCTATCTTTTAATTTTCCTTGATGTTGTCTTGGGGAATTCCTCTTCTCTTACCACTACCTTTGTAATCTGCTTATAGACAGGCAGGGCACGGGTTAGCCTTTTGATGTCCTTAAACACCTCTTCGGTGGTTTTATCCTCGCTTAAGAAGACCTCTGCCATAAGTGACCTTTCATCTCCGTTTTCATCAATAAGTCCCTTTACAACAACCTCCAATACATATTCAATTCTCTGTATATAACCCTCTATCTCTTCCGGATAAACATTTTTTCCGTTGTTCAAAACGATTATATTTTTCTTTCTGCCTGTAATAACAAGCTGATCCTTGCCATTAATATAGCCGTAATCACCGGTATGGAACCAGCCATTCTTCAATACCTCTGCTGTTTTTTGAGGCTGCTTGTAATAGCCCAGCATTACTACATCACCTTTGACACATATCTCGCCAATGCCCTCATCATTTGGGCTGTCTATCCTCCAGTCAATGCACGGAAGCCTTATACCTGCAGTATTGTAATCGTTAAACATGTCGTGGTTGGCAGATACAAGTGGAGAACATTCTGTAATACCGTACCCGTTAATCAGGTTTATACCTATATCATCAAAAAACTTTCCGATTTCAGGCCGAATCGGTGCGCCGCCGCATACTATCTTTCTCAGCCTGCCTCCAAAAGCCTGGTGTATGGATTTAAAGAACACTTTTCTTAAATCAATGCCCACCTTTCTTAAGCCGCTGCTTATGGCAATCATCCTGTTAAACATCTTTTCCTTACCCGAATCTCTTGCATTTTTGAGTATCTTCGAACGGAACATCTCCGCAAAGGCAGGTACAAGATAAATATATGACGGATTATATAGCTGCAGGTTTTTCAGCACGTTACTTAAGCTGTCATTTATACAAATGGTGGAGTGGTTATGAAGCGACACCAGAATACCGCTTACCGACTCATATGTGTGATGGTACGGTAACACTGAAAGACATTTGTCATAAACGGTTGATACTTTAAGTCCGTAATAAACGCTTGACACCAGATTTTGCTCCGACAGCATTACACCCTTTGCAAGTCCTGTAGTACCCGATGTATATACAAGCAATTTGAGCTCGTTGGGATCGCTTTTTAATTCGCGGTATTTATCTTGATTGCATTTCTTTCCGTATTCAATAAACTTGTTAAAGGATAAGAAATTCCCGCTGTCCTCAGTGCGGTCAAATCCTATATACAGCCTGACATTGGGAAGCTTGTCGGTATTACTCATAAACATCTCTTCATGCGTTTTTGTGTAAAATACAACACTGCATTCACTGTCATTCAAAACATTTAATATATCATTCTGAGGAAGCTCCTTGTCAACCGGAACAAACACTCCTGCACTTTTAAGAGCAGTAAGATAAGTTAAAACCCATTTATAGCTGTTTTTTCCGATACATGCAATATGCCTGTCGGAAAAACCCTTTTCAGTTAATGCAGCACCAAGCCATCCAGTTTGCTGTTCAAAATCCGAATAGCTTACCTCGACAATTTCGCCGCCATTCCCCTTGTACTTGAACGCAATTTTGTCGCCTGCCTCCCTGGCAGCTATAGCAAGCATTTCCTTAATGGAAGTGAATTTTGTTACCTCATAATATGAAAACCTTTTTTTATTCATAACTAGCATTACCCCTATTAATCTATTTTATTTTCCCGGGCAAGTTTCACCGTATGTGGGCTGTTATGGTTTTGATGTCTTATTGCTGGCGATTGCTTTAAAATCACCCGGAGTTTCAATATTGTACAAGCTATTAAATTATACTGCTGTCATTCGGCTGGGTCAATTAAGTTTTTTGGCTGATTTATATCTATATGAAAAATACCGCTATTTCAGCGTCTTTCATTGGCAAAGGCAGAACATGGGTATATTCCTTCAGTCCACCTTAAACTTATTTACTTCACTTTCCAGGTCATATGCCATTTGTTTTAATCCGTCTATATGACTCTCCATTTCCATTATTACCGCAAGCTGTTCCTGTGTTGAGGAAGCTACCTGTTGACTATTTAAGCTGGACTCCTTCGAAATGTCTTCAAGCTTGTTTATCCTGTCAAACACCGCCATACATGAATCCTTTATAACACTTACAGCCTCTACAACCTCTTTAACCCTTGAATAGGAATTCTCGCTGGAATTCTGCAAATTATTGAGAACTGATTCGACCTGTGAAACCGAGTTAACACCTTCACGCGCCTGAACTGCACCGGCTTGAATCAATCCGATCGCGCCTTCAATTTCTTTTTGCATCAACTCTACTATACCATTTATTTTCTTACTTGCCTCATTCGATTGCTCTGCCAGTATTTTCACCTCATCCGACACCACAGCAAAGCCTTTTCCGTTTTCTCCGGCCCTTGCAGCTTCAATAGCTGCATTTAGAGCCAATAGATTGGTCTGGTCGGCTATTTGAGAAATAACTTCGCTGAAAGATACTATTTCCTTAGATCGCTCTCCCAAGGCATGTACAATTTGTGCCGTATTGTCAACGGTATCATTCACAAGATTTACCGTCATCATTGAATCCTTTAATATATCCGATACATGCTGTATATCATCCATAGCACTATTTGATAAATTCGAAATCAAATCAGCCTGGTTTATTACCCTGTCAATCTGGTTAAAAGCTTGCTCCATGGACTTCGATACCTCTTCAACACTCTTGACTTGCTCAATAGAACCCTCTGCAATACTATTTACTGCTTTCGTGATTTCTTCGGTAGCTTTGCTTGTCTCGCCTGCACTGCTGCTCAATTGATTTGTATGCGCTAAAACATTTTTTGTATTATGCCTTATATTCCTTGTGATAGTTGCCATACTTTCTATTAACTCCTTAAATACGTGGGTCAGGTGACCTACTTCATCATTGCTCTTACTGTCAATTTTTATTGTCAGATCCCCCTCTTTGGCTGAAACTGCTTTCTGTTTCAACTCATTTATAGAACGAACCAAAAAATATGATATAGCTCCGCTTAAGACCGCTCCAATAAGAATCATTAAAATAGCGGCAAACATAATCTTAACTTTTACATCATTAATAGCACTGTACGCAAATTTACCATCAAAGTCTGCCGCTAAAATCCCGACCGTATTACCATTCTTGTCCTTTATAGGCGTGAACGCAGAAATCAGATTTCCCCATTGTTCATTAGTAACCAATTCATAACAGCTCTTTCCCTCAAAGCTTGATGCCTGTGTGCTGCTGACTTCGTCTTCAATATCACCCAGGGCTGAAAACCCATCACTATCATAATTGTTGCCGTCGATAACATATATATATTTTCCGTCACTGGTCTTCCTCATTGTATAAAGATATTTCAACCCTAATTGCTCCTTGACTTTCAATAAATTGTCATGAACCTCGGTATAATAAGTACTGTTCGTATCAGCCTTTGTCTGAAGCTTATTAAACTTATCCACATCAATCGATGTTACAAGTGAATTGACTATATTTAAAGCCGATTTACCCACTGATTCTTCAATAGTAGCTTTCGCTTTACTGTTTGCATAAAACCCGATAATAATTGTAGATATCAATATAAGAATAATAATACTGCCGGTAATTTTAACCCTTAATGATAAATTTACTCTTTTCAGCATTTCGATCCTCTCCCATAGTTATTTATTTTTACGGTAACGAACATTTTATAGAAGTAAATTACTTAATTGGGCTATTTCCCTGACTAAGAGAATGAAACAACACCAGCTGCTTTTACAACCGCTGGTGTGTAAAGCAATTAGCAAATTATATATCGGGCTATTTTACTTATTTCTAAATAAACATTTTAATACAATGACATCAAGCATGGTAGATTAGCTTAAGAAGTGACCTATAAGACAGGTATCTATTTAGCTATATCAATATCAGTCAATTTCCAATTGAATTACCTCAATCTGTCTATATTGGTTTATTATTAACAGCTTGTATAACCATAAAGCTGGCATTCGGAACTTCCTCCCAGATTCAGCTTGTAATATTTGCTTTCACCTGAAAATATGCTTTCAAAACCACTGGTATCAATGTTCAAATCATTAACCACTTCTTCCGGGATATAAATCTTGTTTTAAACCTCAATATATTTTTTATCTACATAATCAGCCAACCAAATGGTCTCATTCGCATGATAGAATTTAACACCTTCATCCCATGCCTTTCTTGCATGTATTTTCAGCAGGGCAGGTTTCCCGTCCCTTCTTTTACCGACCTGCGTTGCAGTGCCTGTATCGGAAGAAAGATGTACATACTGTCTTCCTTTTGGCTGCAAGCCGTCTTTCATTATGGCATCTATAAACCTTCGTGCTGTTCCGTGATAAAGTATTTCCGGAGGTTCCTGTGCAATTTTAACAATCTTTTGCGGTATTGAATGCCCATACAAGGCCCTTATCTTCCCGTCACTCATTTCATATCTCTTCTTGTCCGAAGATTCCAAAACCCGTGTGATATCCTCAATTTTAACATGCTCCCACTTTTTATCTTCCCTTAACGAATCTATAAGCTGCCTGACCTCAACCCAGCCGTTCTCATCCAACTCCAGTTCGTATTCCCAGGGTGCATGCCTTAATGCATATGATATTTCCTTGCTTAATTTAACGTAATCCATAAATATTCCTTCTTTCTTTAAACACATAAATCCATTAACTTATCTATTAAGGGTTTTACCAGGTCTTTGCCCCTTAATTCATCAAACCATCTTTTCGGTATATTATTAAATCCATAGTATATACCTGCCAAACCACCGGCAATTGCAGCAGTTGTATCGGTATCATTCCCAAGTGAAACGGCCTTTTTTAAAGTCATCTCAAAAGTGTCGGACTGCATAACCATTCTGACGCTTCTAAAACTGTCTATTACATAACCGCCGCCATTTCCGACAGGTGGATCATCCGGCCTTATGCTACACTCAAGTTCAGAGTAATGGTCAGAATCCTTATCATAAATGCCTCTTAGTTTTTCAACTGCCAGCCTGTAGGCTTCTTCTATCCGG
>JAEZNF010000104.1 GCA_023441845.1 Bacillota bacterium
CAATGAGAAAAGACAAAATAATAAGTATAACTTTCGGATACTTCATAATTACCCCCGTAAAATATTTATAAGTTTATTATAGACAATTTTTACGGCGTAGGGAATAAGTATTTATTAACTTTGTGAGTTTAAACTCGTTATAGTATACTTATTTTATACTTTCTATCTTTCTATAGCACCAATAAATATCGTTGGACGTAATGCCTATGAAATTAATTGTATCGAATTGAAGTTTTTAAACCAATAGTAATGAATACCGGGGAAGAGTTGAAAAAAGCTTTTGATGACTTAGCTCAAGAGACCTTTTTACAAAAGGGAATTTCATATTGATAACCACACAGAGGAGGTTTAATTTATATATTTATAGATCAATGCTAAGCGGTGTGGAAAATTAAGCAAAGAGCCCGCCAGTCAACTCTTACTTTTATGTACTATATGTTTCGCGAAATCATATACCTTGATCCATTGAACGCGCAAAACTTTATGAAAATACTTTCGCGCGTTCAATAAAAACGCAATAATTTATCTTAACCACATGCTTTTTATCAAATGTTATGATATCATATCATATGTGCATACTATACGCTGTTTATTAATAAAATTTAAGACATGAGGTGAACAATGGATAACAAAGCGCTTTTTAATATAGGATATGGTTTGTATGTCTTGACAGCAAAGGATGGGGATAAAAATAACGGGTGTATTATTAATACAGTAATGCAAGTTACTGATACTCCTCTTATCATTGTGGTTGGTGTAAACAAACAAAATTTAACTCATGACATAATTGTTAAAACCAGGGAATTTAATATTTCTGTTTTGACACAGAATACTCCATTTGATGTTTTCAAGCATTTTGGTTATCAATCAGGAAAAACCACAGACAAATTTACAAATTACGGAGATAAAGTGGCAGGTGAAAATGGAATTATTTATCTGTCTAAATTTACAAATTCCTATTTGTATTGTAAGGTTTTGGAAGCGATTGATTTTGGAACGCACTCAATATTTAAAGCAGAAGTAATTGATGCTAAATCAATAAACAATGATGAAACTGTAACTTACACATATTATCAAAAAAATATAAAACCAAAGCCGACACAAGAAACAAAAAAAGGTTGGCGTTGCAATATTTGTGGCTATATACATGAAGGTGAAGTTCTGCCGCCGGATTTTATATGCCCAATTTGTAAACATGGAGCAAATGATTTTTCAAAAATTCAAGATGAAACAGGAGGAGAAAAAACCATGAACATCAAAGGAACAAAAACAGAAAAGAATCTTGCAGCGGCATTTGCTGGTGAATCACAGGCAAGGAACAAGTACACCTACTTTGCATCTGTAGCAAAAAAAGAAGGCTATGAGCAAATTGCAGCTATTTTTGAAGCAACCGCCAACAACGAAAAAGAGCACGCAAAGCTTTGGTTTAAAGCGCTTGGTGAGCTTGGAGATACGGCAGCTAATTTGCTTCATGCAGCTGAAGGCGAAAACTATGAGTGGACAGATATGTATGAAGGTTTTGCAAAGGATGCAGAGGAAGAAGGCTTTACTGCACTTGCAGCGCAGTTCAGAATGGTTGCGAAAATCGAGAAGGCTCATGAGGAAAGATACCGTGCACTTCTTAAAAATGTAGAAATGCAGAAAGTATTTGAAAAGGCAGAGGAAACCATGTGGGAATGCCGTAACTGCGGACATCTTGTTATGGGTAAGAAAGCACCGGAGGTTTGTCCGGTTTGTGCGCATCCACAGAGTTTCTTTGAAGTAAGAAAAGAAAACTATTAATTTTTAGGAGGAACGACTATGTGTAGTAAGCAAAAATTTTTTATTTGCAAGCATTGCGGAAATTTGATCGGTTTAATAGAGAATAAAGGCGTACCCATGGTTTGCTGCGGTGAAAAAATGACAGAACTCATACCGAACACAGTTGAAGCTTCGGTTGAAAAACATTTACCTGTTGTCTCGGTTTTGGGAAATAAGATTGAAGTAGCAATCGGTAGCGTACTTCACCCGATGGAGGAAGCACATCGCATTGACTTTGTATATGTTGAAACAGAGTGCGGCGGACAACGTAAATGCCTTAAAGTTGGAGAGACTCCCAAAGCTGTCTTTAGCTTTGAAGAAGATAAGCCAATTGCTGTATATGCATATTGCAACCTGCATGGTCTTTGGAAAACTGAAATAAAATAATGCTGAGTTAATTAATGCCTGCTTCTTGTTAATACAAAGAAGCAGGCATTAATGCAGCTGAGACCTCGCCGGTATAGTCGATTCGCCACCTATGCCACAGGTAAAACAAACATCATCAACATATTTCGGTTTCAATGCTATATCCTTTACATTGACTGAATTAATAATGGTTTCAGCAGTTCCGGTGTCAATAACAGCATTTTTTGGACTTTTTCCTTGCAATTAAAAGAAATTGATATTTTTATATTTGCGCAATAAGCCCGTCAAACTTATATATGTTCACTTTACATCGTCCGTTACAGTATACTTATTTTATACTTTCTAAGCCATATATCAACCTGTATAAGGTATGCAAAAAGCTGGGGAGCTGCCATCAACTGCCCGAACCACGGCTTCCCGTAATCTGATTTCCCTTCGGCTATTTTAAGGACCGCATCAACGTTAATCAAGGGAATAAGCGGTGAGCTTGAATCATTCAGTATATCTATAAGCCATTTGCGTACAAGGGCCTCATAGGAAGGATTATGTGTTTTGGGATAAGGGTTTTTTTTGCGGTATAAAACATCACCGGGAAGTACTCCTTTAAGAGCCTGGCGTAAAATGCCTTTTTCCCTCCCGTCATACATTTTCATAGCCCACGGTATGTTCCAGACATACTCTACCAGCCGGTGATCACAGAAGGGTACTCTGACTTCCAGGCCTGAAGCCATGCTCATGCGGTCTTTCCGGTCAAGCAGGGTAGACATGAACCATGTAATATTGAGATAAAACATTTCGCGCCTTAAAGCCTCCAATGCCTCCTCACCGGGAAGGCGAGGTACCTCATCAAGCGTTTCACGGTATCTCATGGATGCATATTGTAAGGGATCAATAATATTTAATATCTCACGGGACAGTATGCCTGCCCGCTCGTTTGTGTAACGGGACCATGGGAATGTATTGCATTCCAGCAGTTCTTTACTGTGAAACCATGGATATCCGCCGAATACTTCGTCTGCACACTCACCTGAGTGATATAAATGACAGAAGTAATGGTACATTAAAATGTAAAAAGTGCAAGATAGAAAAAATTAAGTTGGATAGAAGGAGGAGGATTATTCTGTTTTTAAAATACATACTTGCCGGTGTTATGGTTTTGGGTGCAATACTTTCGAGAAAGGTAAATCTGGTAAATTTCTTTTGTTGTTTGATTAAGCGGAACTGAAATTCGGATAAGAAAACTGAAAATTCTCCGGCCCTGATTCTCCAGGCCCACTTCGTAGTAATTACCCAGTTGCTTATGAGACTCATAAGGTTCTAAAGCAAGTCTTCGTCAGCCTTTCTAAAGAATGGTGAAGCTGATTTTCCCGGCTTCTCTACGCGGACATCTCCGAAGGTATACTATTTTCTGCCTGCAACCCATTTCATTCCCCACTTATAGTTTATATCCATCTGCTGATGTCCTGAAAAGAATGTTACAAGCTTTTCAACACTAAAAGTTTCATCATTTACATTTTCCAGCATAGCAATGGCACACATTCCCAGATTGGAATTATACTCGTCCATCCTAACTATAATATCCTGACTTCCTGGGCATTTTACAGTTATAACTCCATCTACCTGTTTCCAGTTTGCAGCGCCTTCATATATATAAGTATAAACAAGAACTCGTTTAATTTGGGAAATCATACTTCCGTTTATTCTTAAATTTTCTCCATTTTGAGATGAACCAGTTCTATCATCACCGTCTAATGATATATAAGGAGCATTGTTAAGACTGCCAAACGAATTGCCTAATGCCTGAACAGCTCCCTTTGAACTGTTTTTTAGTTCAAAAAGGCATCCTAAATCGAGATCCACAGCCTTTGCTGTGAATAAAGAACTTAAAAGCCCTTTTTTCTGCTGTGTCTGATTCCAATTAAGATTAATGATTATCTCTCCTAATGGGGAAGAACTTTTTTTCTCCAGATTTATTTTTTCACCTTTCTTGGAAAGTTCAATAGCCATTTTACATCAGCCCTCCGATATAAATTTTTTAATATTATTTTATAGCACGTTCAATAAAAGTTGAAATGTAACTATTATTATATATCTTTTGATTAATATTTACAATATTCAACAAAATTATAAATTCAATAATTAACAGAGTATTCGATAAAATTAACCCAATTGGACTCAGCGGGAATATGTTCCTTTTAGCTTGCGATTGTAAATAATGATTCACACGTGGATATGTATTATATAATTAAGGCATAAAATGTCAAACGTAATTAACAAGGGTGGTTAATGCATCCTGTAAAACTTAACTTTGATTAATTATGAAATTATCAAAAACTGAATCTGAAGCTTTAATAAAAAGTGGTATAGGGCAAGGAGCGTTTCGAATTAAATTGATTAAATATTTGGAGAAGTGCTATGTTACTATATGGAATAATGGTTTCAGGAAGAATTGCACGGGTGTGCTTGCAGGAAGAACAAATGATTCTTGTAATATCTATTGTATACGTCACTGTACATTGATTTTTATATGAAATCAGGTAGCGAGTATACGAATCATGGTAAGACCAGTTTGGGTGCTTTGCATCACAATATGGACATGTAAGATTCACAAAAGGAAGTTTGTCTCATGTGAAATCTTCCATTGACTCTAAAAAATACCTTATGCTGACAATACATTAAAATTCAACTTGCAAAATACTGTAAATAATCTTATCATAATATTGTTGGGTGTGCTTTTATAAGCATATCAGAGGGAGAAAGATTGTTAAGCGGGCAAGCAAAACTGACTCTTTCTCTTTTGTATTATGATAATATATTTTCAGAATAGGTTAATAGAACCCGGTCATATTTTGACAGATTTTTATGTAATTTATTTTCGGGTTTTGTAAGTGAAGGTAATTTTATTTTGACGTTTTATTCAGTTGCCGGGTGAAAATAAGTTGGTGTTCTACAGTGGGGCACTGTCCATCAGCTAACAACAGATTCACACAGAGGCTCGAGAGAAAGAGCATGAAGCGGTCCTCTGAAGCATGAACAATGCTTCTTCTTAGTTCATAAAGGTAGGTGACATATGTATAAAAAACAAAGTGTTCTATTTTCAATATTGATTCCGGCGCACAATGAAGAAAAGTATATCGGAAAATGCTTTGAATCTATCAAAAATGCATCCTTGCAATATCCTGGAAGAGTTGAAGTGATAGTCACTGCCAACCGATGTACTGATAAGACTGTTGAAATTGCAAAATTCTATAGTGCAAGAGTTGTTTATGAGGATGCAAAGAACCTCGCAATGATCAGAAATGCTGGAGCAAAAGCTGCTACTGGAGAAATCATTATCACAATTGATGCGGATAGTTGCATGTCACAAGATATGCTGATTGAAATTGAAAAGGAAATCAGAACTGATAAGTCCATTGGAGGATGTGCAAAACTAATGATGGAAAGGACATCACCAGGAATCTTTTTTAATATGCATGTTATTGCTACTATTGGGGCTATAACAAATGGTTTACCAAGAGGTGCTGGTTTGTTCTGGTGTAGGAAAACAGATTTTGATGCTATCGGTGGATTTGATGAGAAACTAAGAGTTGCAGAAGATATTGACTTTGCCAAACGATTAAAACAATATGGTAAAAAGAAAAAAAAGAAGTTCATAAGACTTCCCAGAGCATTTGTTATAACTTCTACAAGAAAATTTGACGAATTTGGTGACTGGATGTACTTGAAGCTTATCGTTAAGAACTTTAGTGTGGTGAAGGAGCTTTTCAAAAGAGGAAAAACCGATAACAAGACAAGCGCTCTGGATAGTCTCCTGGACAAGTTATATTTTAATACGAAAAGGAAGTAATAGATAAGCAAAGTTATTTAAACGATATAAAAGGTCGAAGCATCTTGTTGAAATCTGTTGACCTTTTTATATTAGACTATTTATTTGAGAAAAGTGCAAAAAGATGGAGGGGAGCATGGTAGGATTGCGTAGGAGGATAATTATGAAGAAGGTAATTTTAAAATCTGCTGTTATAGCAATGGTTGTAACAATTCTATTATGTGTAATGAACTGGCTGATAGCTGCCATATCAGGCAAGCCTATAGGAATAACCATCTGGGGCGGCGAATACAGTGCACGCTATGGTTTCGGCGTTTTGCTTGAAACATTTTATCCGTTAACCACCGTTGATACTCCGATTCAGTCTACAAGCAATATATCATTCGACCCTGTATCGTTTTTAGTTACAATATTGATCGTTTTTGTGGTTTCAATGGTAGTCGGAACCATTCTTAGAAAAAAATCAAGGTGATATAATCTTCAATCTGAGTAGCAATCGGTTCTAAATGTTGTTTATAAGTGTAATAGCTGTCTTCTTGTATTCTATTAATAGCCCCTATTTTGGATAGTAAGCGCTACTTCAGGAAGACGTATCAAGGCAAACGTCCGTGCGTCCTGTGCGGTTAAACGCTTTAAGGGCAATATACTCTATTTGGGAGGGATGAAGATTATAATTATAGTAATATCTTGTGCTTTTATTTTGAGCAGTTGTAATGGGTTCAAAACAATTACAATGTGAAAAAAGGAGACAAGAGTACTGTTCAGAATATTCAACAAGATAAGGAAAAAATATAGAGGTAGTTGGGGGAGTTGCTACAAACGCAAGTGATGAAGTAACTAGCAAAACTGAACCCATGATTAATTCTCACCAACCCAGTGCTGAGATTAAAGGTAATAAAAATCACTTAACAATAGATTCACACAGGGCGCGGGAGAAAGAGCGTGAAGCAGTCCTCCGAAGCATGAACATGAAGAAGGAATCGCCACATAATAGGGGTTTGTGTAGTAATGGAAGATGGCTATAGTCATGTAAACGTTTACAGATATAGCCATCATATTATCCTACCATACCGGACTGTACTAAAAATTGTTTGTAAAATTGATATTAAAGAACACCATAAATTACAAACAGTTTTTAATGTAAAAATGAAATATCCGAGGAAAACGGAATAAACCGGCTTATTCCCCAATCATGCCATCCCCATCTTTGTCATCCATATACTTATAAAGCCAGTGATCTCTGGTAATGGGCATTTTAAATCCGGCAGCCTTAGCCTCAGCAATTGTTACTTTTCCATTTTTATTAGTATCAATCCGAGAGATATCGTTGTCTGATGTGGTTGGCTTTGTAGCAGGAGTTGCTTTATTGAGTGCCTGATTAACAACATCGGGATTCGCATTATCAAACTCATCGTGGATCACATTTCCTTTTAAAGTATATGTGAAACTGTAGTGGCTTGGAATTTGGGTTTTTGTATCGGGATAGGTGATAATGGCGATAAAGTCTGTACACCCACCTGCATCTCGAATAACCTTTTCCATATAAGCCTGGTCTCCATAACGGTTTAATATACTATCCTGCGGTGTGATATTATAGGCATTTGATACACCTCCCAATGAGTCCGCAATAACATGACCTTCATCCAAATCTTTTCTCTCAGTACCTGGCACCTTGGCTTCATCTTTATAATAACGACCATTTGCCAACACAGGCTCTGTTGATTGGTTTTGAGGGATAATCTGTTTAGCCGTTACTTTAAACAACTGTCCATA
>JAEZNF010000147.1 GCA_023441845.1 Bacillota bacterium
AAAATTATATGATATAACTAAGGGTAGCGAATATATGTCCGCTACAACAACTTTACTAAATATAGAGGCGTATGGCAACAAACCAGACAATATTACCAACAAAAGCAATCTGGGTGATGGGTTAAGAAGAGCCTATGAGATACTGCATAACTCCTCAAACAAATTCGCTGCCAAAATTATAATGGTATTTACCGGAAGCATACCCAATACATATACTATTAAGCCCGGTACAACTGATGAATTTGACTTTGGTACCGGTAATACAGGGAATACAAAAACCGATCCCGACAATACCAAAGCTGTTGATTATGTAATTGATGTGATTAATCAAGACGGCAACCAGGACATAGTGCCGATTTTCATCAACTGTATTCCTACCAGTGAAACCGATGATATTAATAAGTGTTTCAAAGATGTCATTGCTCCTAATATTAACTCAGATAAAGTAGAATCTTCCAAACTTTATTACGCACCTATTACAGCTACCCCAACATCTACAGTTACACCGACACCTACTCATAAATCTTCTAGTAAGGGTACACCTACAACTAAGCCTACTCCTACGCCCGAGCCAGTTGCCGAGGCTATTGATGACGTTATCTTAAACCAAATTTATTCAAACACAATAGATTACATAATGCCGGAAATCAAGTATGAGCCCAAATCTCTAACTATTGATTTTTATCTTGCCACCCCTATATATGTTGAAGTTGTATCAATTCCCAATGGCTGGAAAGACCTTGGAGATGTCACAACACCACTGGGTTTAAAAAGGCATTATCAGTATGAAATCACCATCAAGCCTGAAAATAGTCGTAAAGATCCTGATAATTCTTTAATAAATTATTACAACTTAGACTTCACAGGCATAGATAATGTAAATTTTGTGATAAAGTATAAGAAAGACCCTAGTATTCCGTTAAGAAATTATAATCAATCTGTAATGTTCCCTGGTACTGATTATATGAATTGTACACTTGAATATATAGACCCTCGCGACAGCGAAAACTATTATGTTACTACAACGAATAAAAGTTATAAACCTCTGAAAGTTAACGTAAAATACTTAATAGACATACAATAGTACAACAAATACAATAAAGGCCGCCTCACTTAGAATGAGGCGGCCTTCTAAATTTACACTTTCGTTCTATCTCACAAACACCTTCAACGCTTTATTTACAAATCTCACTTTTATAGGGAACCCTGATGCTTTCTCTCCGTCTACTGTTATACCTACTTCGGTATTGCTTGTTATTGTGCAGCTCTTTGCGGTAAGCTTTGCCACGTGCTTGTCATTTAATGAGTCACTGCTTAAAACCTTGAAAAAGAGGCTGGCTAAATCAATGTGCGAACAGCTTTTAACAATTACAATGTCCATCAGCCCATCGGAAAGGTCGGCCTCTTTTATGATATTGGAGAAGCCTGCTGCATGCTTTCCGTTCAGTATCAAAAACAGAAGGCTGTCTTCTTCTACCACCCCATCCTCTGTCTCAATTCTCAATTTAAAAGACTTTATATTTTTCACTTCGCTCAATGCCTTCAGATAGTATGCAAACGGCCCAAAGTTCTTTTTTAGCTCATTGTGGGTACTAAACGAGACATTGACAAAGAGTCCCCCTGCACAGGTGCTTAGAAAGTACTTGTTTTCGTTAATAAGGCCAACGTCGACATCAATCGTATTGCCTGCCAGAATTATATCAAGGTTTTCATTCAATGAATTCGGAAGATTCAAGCATCTTGCAAAATCATTGCATGTACCTGACGGAATAACTCCTACAGGAACATTGACATCGTTTTTCATGAGTAAATTGATGATGGAATTTATTGTACCATCCCCCCCTGAAATAATTACCCTGTCAAATTCCTTTCTCTGGATTAATGCCGTTAAATTCTTGTCTCTAATGCCATGGAGCCTGTAGAACTGGACTACGATATTTTTTTCCTGGAATTTTTCCACAAGAAAATCAAGCTTGTTCACCATGCTGTGATCTCCCGATAACGGATTATATATAAAAAGAGCTCTTTCCATATCCATTTCCTCCAGTTAATAGTTTAAGTAATTTTATCAAGTAATATTATATATTTTTATTTAGCAATTTCATATAGTTTTTAACTGCTGATTTCAATTATTTTTATTCGGCGTTTATCTTAGGTACTCCCTGAATTTTTCAGTCTCGAGGCTTAAAATAAAATTTTGGTACGCATTCTTTTCGAGAAGAGCACCTTTTAAGTTTCTTTCGGCAGCATAAATTTCGGGCCCCGGCCCCTTATCACTTTTTCTGACATATATCATACCGCCTTCATTAATTTCAAATTCAATTTTACCCGCTACGTTTAAGTATTTCAAAGCTGCAATTGAAATCTCCTCTTCAATGCAAAGCCTCATTGAAAGATATTCCAGGCTTGTTATTCCGCCGGCATTATTGATTACGTATTTGAGGATTCCCATTAGATTGCTAACAAACCCCCTGAATGAATAATCAGGATTCAAAGAGAAATTAATAATGAGCTTCCGGGGATTTACTAAAGAAACCACCTCTCTGAAAATCTGTGAGTTAACAGGTATAGACAGGAATACAAGCTTCCCTCCCCTTATTGAAGCTTCCTTTTGTGTAATACTCTCAGTATCTTCAACCCCCTCCCGGTTAAAAACACCCGGCAGGTTAAACCTGTTGATTGTATCTTTAATACTGCATCTTGAGCTTAAGCCTTCATAAAAGAAGACGCCATCATTGAAATGTTCCGCAATTGCTTCCGCCGTTTTTTCCCTTTCATCGGCAATAAGGCCCTCGAATGCTTTTTTGGGCGTGCCGTCGGTTTCCATGATATGTTCTACGGTAAGCTGCAATTCGGTATTACCCTTGTAGGTGTTACGTCCGAGTTTGTATATGATGTCATAAATTCCGCCCTGGTAACTGAAATTTTCACCGAACCACTTTACCGCCGCAATCCTTTTATCGCTCTCATCAGCCAGAACCATGATATGATGGTCTCTATCGGTCTTTCTGTCACTTACCACCGTTGCCCTTCTTGTAACAAAAACCGGCGGTTCAAAGCCTTCTCCATACGGTCCCACGCTTGAAAGCCTTTTATAAAAGCCTTCGTCTATATAATCAAAGTTCAGATTCCAGTCTACACTCACATTCATAACATCTTTTATATAGTACAGCCTTTCGGATACCGCCTCAATTTCATTCGTAAAGCTCTCAAGGTTTTCTTTTGACAGGGATAGACCGGCAGCTTTGGAATGCCCGCCAAACTTTAAGAGCTTTCCTGAACACATTTTTATGAGGTTGTAAATATTAACATCGTCTGTTGACCTTGCCGATCCTACAATTGTCGTACCGTCTTCCTTTAGAGTAAGAAGAATTGCGGGTTTCCTGTAAGTTTCACATATTTTTCCGGCCGCTATACCGATTATTCCATGGTGCCAGCTCTCGTTATATAAAACCAGCACAGTCTTGTTCTTCTTTTTATTAACCACCAGTTCCGAGGCCTGCTTTATAATATCCTGCTGAACCCTCTTTCTTTCCTGATTCAGCATATCTATCCTCTGTGCCATATTTAATGCCGCTTCATACTCCCTGCAAAGCAGCATATCAACGGGAAGCCTTGCCGACTCCATTCTTCCGGCTGCATTTATTCTGGGCGCAATCTGAAACGCAACGCTTTCTTCATTATCCAGCTTCGCATCCTTTTCAATTATGGAAAACAGTGCTCTAAGCCCTGTTCTTTTGGTATTAAATAGTTTGGGTAAAGCTTTCTTTAAAAGGTATCTGTTTTCGCCGTTCAGGCTCACTACATCGGCAATAAGCGACATGGCTAAAAGATCAAGAAAACCATCTGCGTACCCAGCCATTCCATAATGCTCCAATAAGGCCGTGCATAAAAAATAAGCCATGCCGCATCCCGATATGTTTAAAGCCTTATGTCCCTCTCCTAAAAACTTGGGATTCAGCATAATTTCTGCAGGTGGCAGAATATCCGGCAAGTTGTGGTGATCGGTAACTATTACGTCCATTCCAAGCTCTTTTGCAAGAGTTATCTCGTTTACATTGGATATACCGCAGTCACAGGTAATAATGAGCGAAACTCCCTTTAAAGCCAGAGACCTTATAACCTGTTCATTCATTCCGTAGCCTTCTGCAAAACGGTCGGGCACATGGTATATAACCGAGCCTGTTAAGAACCTCAGGCATTCGACCAGTGTTACAGTGCTTGTAACTCCGTCAACATCGTAATCGCCGTAAACGGCTATAAGCTCTTTTGACTCTATCGCCCTTGTTATACGCTTTACCGCCTTATCCATGCATGGGAACTCGTTAGCTTCGGTAGGCTTATAACAATTGTCATCAAGCATTTGTCTGATGGTTTCAGGGTCCTTATATCCCCTGTTGAAAAATATCCTTGCAATAAGCTCATCGCCTTCTACAGCTTCCAGTATGCCTTTAGGAATATTGATATTTTCATTCAAGATACTTACTTTTATTTTCATTTCGGCTCCTTAAAACTTTTCCTCTACACACTCCCATTCAAGGGAATCCAGAAAATCCTCATCCTCTTCAATGGCCTCAAAATCAATTTTTTCATTATTGCAAAACCAGTTAAATTCGCAGTATTTACAGTGCTTTATGTATAAATTCTTATCAAACCCGGAATAGTCATAGCTTACTATCCTTCCGATCTTTTCCTCAATAAGGTTTCTCGCCCGCCGGTGCCGCTCACTGCTGTACTTTATTTCATCTAGTATGTGTGGTGTATCGGGCTGCCAGTAATACATGGATATGCTCCCGCAATCAATATCCCTTCCCATTATAAGCCGGGCTTGCTCCTTTAAAACAAACATATACACTATGGTCTGAAGACTCTCTCCATACCTCTTCTTATTCCTGGCATTTTTGGAATCCGGGCTTCCCGAATGGGTCTTCCAGTCCCATATTTCAATTGTGTCGCCATTTACCAAAATCAAATCGTAATTTGCCTCAAGCCTTAACATCGAATCTGCCATTCTGATTTTATATTCCGGGTAGTATTTATAATCCTGCATTATTTTAAAGCTGCTTTTAAGGCTCTCAAGCCATTTTTTAAGGTCTTCATCCTTATCGTCCAAACCGTCAATACCCTCATCCACCCCGAGAAAATACCTGCATGCAAGAAGGTGAAAATCATTGCCCATTTCCAGTCGCCGCTTCACATTTTCATCGGGAAAGCTGTCCCACTTAAGATTCTCAAGATACCTTTTTTTAAACTTCAAAGGACAGCTGTCGAATGTGGAAAGCGAGTGCTGGGTAAACAGGAAATAGTCCTTCAATTCCAATTCTTTTCTCATCTTCTCGAGGCCTCCTCAATGTATTTTTTAATTTCCAATAGATATCTGGATGGGGGTGATTCGTTCCTTCTGCCTTTATTGGCGTGAAAACCCGAAAGAAACAGGTGCTTTTTAGCCCTGGTAATCCCTACATATAAAAGCCTTGCTTTTTCGGATATGGTCTCAATCTTGGATTCGAGAAACGTATCGCCTTCAAAATCCCCTTCAGCTATCTTCTGCATTTCGGCCTTTACTACAGCTTGAGGGTTTTTATATTCCTGCTTTAGAAACCAGTATTCACCGATAAATTTATCATTTAAATCCACCGGAAAATCTGCGTAATTAAGGCCTGTCAAAAAAACAGTATCCCACTCCAGCCCTTTTGACTTATGGTAGGTGCAAACCGTTACAACACCGGGTTTTGGCTCATAGCCCTTAAGCTCCCATACCACACCGGCAAAAAAATTAAACATATTTTTGGGACTTAGGAGCTCTAGTGCCAGGTCTCCAAGCTTCCATTTCGGGTCCTGATTCATAAGATACCTGACATCTCCCGCAACCTTATAGGCAATTGCTCTTTCTTCCATGCAGAAATTCAGCTTTTCGGATATGTAAAGAATGAGCTTTTCAACAACAGTTCCCGGAAATTCCAGCAGATCTTTTACAATTTCCAGCTTTCCGACAAAGTCGTTCCATATCTTTTGCTCCCGCAATTCCTGAGGAACCTCTTTTAAATTTATTTCTCCCCCCATAGGGTATAATATCTTTTCCACAGGACAGTGTTTTAAATAACCGGTCAACAGCCCCCTCTGGTCCACCTTTTTTACATTATCCTCGGAATCATCGCCTTTAATATCTTCATAGCGGTCGGTCAAGAAGCAATCATGCATCATGTTCGCCAATTTTTCTCCGCTGTCGGGTAATGCAATATAGTCAATTACCCTTCCTAAAAGCTTAAGAGTCCTGTTTCTTTCGGCAGATGTATTGTCAAGCTGCTCAAAAGGTATGTTATAGGAATCAAGCATCTTTATGATATCGCCAATTCTCCACGAACTGGGTACCAAGATTGCAATTGTCCCGTCGGGGTATTTGTTAATATAATCGGCTGCCCTTCTTACGACACCCCTGGCCTCATCAAGCCATAAATCAAAAATACCGGCCCTTATTCCGTATTCAGGGACAACAGGATTTTTTATTTCCCCGTCGTCTACAGTCTCAATAAACTGGGGCAGCAGGCTGCTACGGCACTCAGGTACGGGATGGACTTCCCTGACATATTTTACAAAGTAATTTGCCAGATCTACTATTTCCTTTGAGTTTCTGCTGGACTGCGATATATTGTAAACAGTGGTTTCAGGCAGTTCACAAAAGTTTTTGAAAAGCGTAAAGTCGCTGTTTGAAAAGCTTCCACATATGGCCTGATTGCTGTCTCCTACTCTTAAGAGGTTCCCGTCTGCAATCATAGTAAGTATTTCACTCTGAATCAAATTTGAGTCCTGTGCTTCGTCCTCACAGACAAAAGAATATTTTTTTCTGTATTTTTCCAGAAGACTGCTGTCTTCCATGAGCATCTTTTTTGAATTATACAGCATATCGTCAAAATCCAAAAAACCGCTTATTTTAATCTTTCTGTCGTATACTTCATATATCTCGGAGGCACACCTTAAAATCGAGCTTTGGGGCAGCTTCTTACACTTTTCCAATGCTTCTTGCGGCCCTATTCCCCTTAATTTAAAATTTCCTATTGCATTAAGTACTATGGTGCAAAACTTGTCGTGCCAGTTTTTATAGACCTCGGATATTTTATTGGTACTTAATTGGGAGTCATCCACATAAAGCCTGAACCTTTCTTCGTTCTTTCTCCTCCACTCATCAATTGCACTGCTTATTATATGTACCTTGATTACCTCATCTACTATCTCAAATTCTTCATTTACAGTTATCAGGTCAGGTTTTTCCTTAATTATCTGAAGGCACAGTCCATGTATCGTCGAGACAAAGTAGTCTTTGCTTCCCGATATGCCTATTTTTTGCAGTTCGGAAGCTATTCTCTGCTTGAAATTATTTACCGCACTATTCATATAGGTCACAATAAGGATTTTTCCGGGTTTATGTAGTCCCTCTGCAATCATCCTTGCAGCCCAAACCGACAGGCAGTATGTTTTACCGCCTCCGGGAATTGCAGGCACCGCACAATAGCCGCCCCTGTATTGTTCCACCAATTCTTTCTGTCCCTTACGAAGTCCCATGGCCTACCTCCTTTCCGATATATTATACCATTTTAGGGGGAACAGTAAAATTGTTTTAAGAGCCGAAGCAAACGCTCATTACCAGAAATGGCCCTAAATAAAAAAGTCCACAGCCTCTGAAACCGTGAACTTTTAATTATTCATATATTTTCAATCATTTTCAGGAATTAATCCGATTAAAATGTTTAAAGACATGTAGCTTATGCTCTGCTTTTTAAAACAATTCTTTTGCTGCTGAAGTAGGTTGAAAGGAAGTACGCACCGTAAACAACAGCAATAAGGACTGCTGTAACAACTATATTACCTACTATGTTAACCTCTCCCAAATCGTTTATCATATCACTGGCCACTTTGATTCCAACGACGGAATGTATACAGGATAAAGCAAGCGGCAGCATGAAGTATATTGCTATCTGCTTAAATAATGCACTGTTAATGAGCCTGTCGTCCGCACCGATTTTTCTCAATATATCGTACCTGCGCCTGTTGTCCGTCGCCTCCGAAAGCTGCTGCAAAGCCAGCACTGCGGCACTAGTCATAAGGAATATTATTCCCAGGTATATTCCTACAAAGGATATTATGGCCTTTGAACCGGCCGCAACAGCTCTAACCATTTCCTTTGTGGCGCCTGTTATTTTAATCTCCTCTTTTTTATCCTTGTGCCTGTCTGTAAATTCATACAAATCGGACTCAAGCTTTTCCCTCATGTTTTTTCTGTCTCCCTTGCAGTTTAATGAGAGCATTGTTTGATATACTCGGCTCCCCGCAGCCAGCTTATCAGGCACTACAAGTGCAATCATAATACCGCTTGAAGGGCTTGTTAGAACCCCATCCGTCAAAAGCCCGGGATATGTCCCATAGTCTTTTCCTGAAAGCGTAACAGGGTATTTCATACCGATAAATTCCAAAAGTGCTTTTTTTAAATCTGGTGTTGCTTCCGCATAATCGGAATATACCGCAACCTGATTTTCGGAAAGCGTTACCTCTTCTTTTCCCTGAAGGCTCATAAGCTTGTTGTAATCCGAAAGCCTTATAAAATAGAGTGGTGCATCCATAATGTACATACGCGTATCTTTAGGTAAATATTTTTCTACTTTCCCTAATACTTTCCTCTTTGTAAGTTCCTCTTTCG
Source organism: Bacillota bacterium (assembly GCA_023441845.1). Classification (GTDB taxonomy): domain Bacteria; phylum Bacillota; class Clostridia; order Acetivibrionales; family DSM-2933; genus JAEZNF01. Next base: position 8,693 of record JAEZNF010000147.1, read on the forward strand.
AATACTTATACAATGAGAATTCCACAGGCTTGTCGGTATAGTCATAAAGGTTTAATCCGTACTTCTTAAACGTAAGCACTATGCTTTCTTCGCCATTAACCTGGAAGGAAGCGTCATAGGGCGTACTGTACTCATAGCCTTTATTTAATGCGCTGTTTATACCCATACCGGTTGAAAGTATACCTATTGTAAGAAAGAGCATAAGGCATATCAGGGATATAGATATATATGCTGTGTTTACCCTTGAATTTATCTGCCTTATGATAAACATGTTTAGGCCTTTTAAGTATAACTTTTTATTGGTTTGAACAAGCTTCAGGAAAAATCCCGACAATGATGCAAAGAAAAGGAATGTTCCGACAGCACCTAAAATCACTTCAATCAAAAGTTTTCTGTCAAACTGCATGATACCGTTTTTGATAACCATTCCATAAGCTGTCCCTATAAAAGCTATGGACAGGACAAAGAGGATTACCGTAACTATTGGGTTTTTTAGCCTTTGCTTTTCATTCTGCCTGTCTGCGTTAATCAGATTGATCAGCTTGTACTTGGAAATTGAAATTGTGCTTGCGGCCATTACAACCAGAAATATTATGCCGAAGTAGATAATTGTCTTTACAAATGCCTCCGGTGAAAATATAAATCTGTACCCCGTCATGTCGGCTTCAAAAAGCTTTGCAGTAATTACCGAAAGACCCTGTGATAAAAAAACACCTGCCAGAAGGCCTGCCCCAAGAGACAGTACTCCTATTATAAAGGTTTCCACAACCAGCAGCTTTACCACCTTCCTCTTTTCCATCCCAAGGGTCATGTAAATGCCAATCTCCTTCTTTCTTCTTCTTACAAGGAAATTGTTTGCATACACAATTAAAAATCCCAGTATGACCGACACAAATAC
>JAEZNF010000151.1 GCA_023441845.1 Bacillota bacterium
CCCTTCAACCACCATGGAGACTTCATACATCCTACCCATATTCATTCCCTTGGCTTCCCATGCTTTAAAGTGATCGCTGACAGTTATTTTTCCGCTTGTCCTTTTAGATGTACAAACACTCCAATACTGCTGAAAAGTTGAATTTCCCTTAATAGAGGGTCCTGTTCTGGAGTTTGAATAACACTTATATTCACGCCCGTCTACGGTTACTGAGCCATTTCGTCTGCTGGCATCTCCCGGTGGCTCCCATGTACCAAAGCTATCTATTATGTAATATTCAACAAGCGGATCTTCGGTCCATCCATAGACAGCCAAATATGAATTACCGTTTGGCTGATAGTTGCAGGCATAGTCTACAGTTATACCATTATAGCTCTGCCATGTCTTGGTAGAGCCAAGTTTCTTTCCTGTACGGAATAATATATTATTAATATTACTCCACGAACAACTGAACGTACCGCCTCCGTTTAACGTCATGGTTCCTGTCCCGTTATCCTTCCAGTATTCATAATCATAACCTTCATAAGTACCGGTTGCATTGTTGTTGAACGATGGTCCTGCCTGAACATTTACCGGGAATAAAGCAAACAGGATGGCAAAACACAAAAAAGTCGAAAAGAGCACCTTCACGTTAGATTTCATTTAACAATTCCCCCTTTTTTCTTTAACTTTCTTTAATTCTCTTTGAATTTCTTTGAATTTACAATCTTTTCCTCCTTTCTAAAACTTGTATTAGGTATATACATTTTGAATATATCATATTTCGCAATAATTTTACAACAGAATCAAATTCTTGTAATTTTTGAGTTTATATATCATTTTTCTACAGCATTTTCTGCTAATGCTGTTTTTAAGGAATATTGAGTTTGGTGTAAAGATATAGTCAGATATGCTATGAAACGATCAATGATCTAGATTAAAAACTATTTACATATAGTAACTTTTATGCCAGCTACATATGTTGTGAAAATGGTTTATACATAAGCAAATACAATTAAATCATCTGCATTTGCAAAACTGAATTTTTAGCGACATGCGAATCAATATATATTCTGCAATATCAAAAATGAATGTAAAATGTTTATTTCAAAATATATAGATTAAATTGTTAACATAGGAGACTGAAATATAAATTCGTGATATTTACCCAAAAATTTAATTACAGTCTCCTATAAAATATTACCTTACTTTTGCACCGCTTTCAATTGCCTTGTCTAAAGCCGCCAGAACCAGCTCCTTGTCATTTGAGGCTGCAAGAATCATTCCCTGCGATTCGATACCTCTTAGCTTCACAGGCTTCAGGTTTGCAACCAGAATGACATATTTGCCTGCCATGTCCTCCGGAGAATAGTGTTTTGCTATTCCCGAGACAACCTGCCTTATTTCATTTCCCATCTCAAGCTTAAGTTTAAGAAGTTTATCGGCACCTTCCACCTTTTCAGCCTCCAAAACCTTTGCTACCCTTAAGTCTATCTTTGCAAAATCCTCTATAGAAATAAATCCGTCATCCGCTTTAGCATTCCCCTCAGAAGCTTCCTTGCTTTTCTTCGGCTCTTCGGCTGTGTGATTCTTCTCATTTGTACTCGCTCCCGAGATCTTCTCCAGTTCTTCCATTTCTTTTTTCAGGTCTATTCTCGGGAAAATGACATCTCCTTTTTCCACCTTAATACCCGTCGGATATTTGCCCCATGTGTATACACTGTCCCATGAACATGTGTCCTTATTTGCGGCTATGCCTAACTGCTGCCAGATCTTTTCAGGCGTTTCAGGCATAAACGGCTGTATCAGAACGGATATTATCCTTATACTCTCGGCAAGATTATACATTACCGCTGCAAGCCTGGAGTTGTTTGACGGGTCCTTAGCTAAAACCCAGGGCATTGTCTCATCAATATATTTATTCACCCTTGATACGGCTTTCCAGATTTCCGCAAGGGCATTGTTGAACTGAAGCTTATCCATAAGCTCATCAACCTTTTTGGGCGTCTCCATGACAATGCTCTTCATATCCCGGTCGAAATCCCCTTCTTTAAGGTCTTCGGGTATTACGCCTCCGAAATACTTATCTATCATGGCAACCGTCCTGCTGACCAGATTTCCAAGGTCGTTGGCAAGGTCGGAATTAATTCTTTGTATCAGCGCTTCATTTGAAAAAACACCGTCAGAGCCGAAAGGCACCTCTCTTAACAGGAAATAACGTATTGCATCCAGTCCGTACTTATTGATTAAAACCACAGGGTCAACTACATTTCCCTTTGACTTGGACATTTTGCCGCCCTCCAGAAGGAGCCAGCCGTGGCCGTAAATCTGTTTGGGCAGGGGTTCTCCGAGAGCCATGAGCATTGCAGGCCAAATTATTGTGTGGAATCTTACTATTTCCTTTCCTACCAGGTGGACATCAGCCGGCCAATACTGCCTGTAAGCCGAGTCATCTTCCGACATGTACCCGAGGGCTGTGATATAGTTTGAAAGCGCATCAATCCAGACATATACAACATGCTTATCGTCAAATGTAACCGGTATTCCCCAGTTGAATGTAGTTCTTGAAACAGCCAGGTCTTCAAGCCCCGGCCTTAAAAAGTTATTGAGCATTTCGTTCTGCCTTGATACCGGCTGTATGAAATCAGGGTTTTCTTCAATATGCTTTATAAGCCTATCCTGATACTTTGAAAGCTTGAAGAAATAGCTTTCTTCCTTGGTAAGCTCTACTTCTCTTCCGCAGTCGGGACATTTTCCGTCTACAAGCTGTGTCTTTGTCCAGAATGACTCACAGGGGGTACAGTACCAGCCTTCATATTCGCTCTTATAAATGTCGCCCTGGTCATACAGCTTTTTAAATATTTTCTGAACAGTCTGTTCATGATATTTGTCGGTTGTTCTTATAAACCTGTCGTTGGTTATTTTCATGAGCTTCCAAAGCTCTTTAATCCCTGCAACTATATCGTCAACATATTGCTGGGGGGTAATGCCCTTATCTTCGGCTTTTCTCTGTATCTTCTGGCCATGCTCATCCGTCCCGGTAAGGAACATCACGTCATAGCCCTTCAGCCTTTTATATCTGGAAATAGCGTCGGCTGCAACCGTCGTATATGAATGCCCGATATGCAGCTTATCACTAGGGTAATAGATCGGTGTGGTAATATAAAACTTCTTTTTTTCCATTACTATGCCTCCTAAAATAAAAACACTTATATATTATAACCCTGGTAAATTTGATTAATAATAATACTATACATATTTAGAATATTTTTTTCAAGATTCATAATGGCAAATATTAAAACATATTGTTATATATACGCTTGTACAAAATAATTTACCAATGAGAGGCGGCATCTGTTATGAAGGATAAATACTTAAGCGGAACGAAACTTATCGCCAGATATGTTTTAAATGTATTCCCCAAGGTCGACAGTGAGCTAAAAATTTGGCGCAGTGTTTGTCAAAATGCAAAAGATGATCTATTGGCAAAGCAAGCTTTAGAAAGCATACGGCATAAAAAATTCCATGCACAGGGCGGCTCGGTATACGCGCTTTATCCGAAGGTAAACCTCCCGGATGCGGTTAAATTCATTGTATCGTTTCAAACAATAAGCGACTATCTCGATAATCTGTGCGACCGCTCCGGAGTATTCAATGAAGCTTCATTCCGTAAGCTTCATCTTGCAATGACAGATGCAATCGACCCGGAAGCACAAATCCACGATTATTATATAATGTATCCGTTTAAGAAAGACAACGGGTATTTAAGGAGCCTTGTTGAAGAATGCAGGTCGCAAATATTAAAGCTCCCTTCTTACCATCTTGTAAAGAATGCAATAAAGAAATACGTTGAGCTGTATACCGATCTTCAGTCCCTGAAGCACCTGCAAAAAGAAGTAAGAGAGCAGAAATTAACCAACTGGTCAAAAAATTATATCTCTCAATATAAAGACATCACCCAATGGGAATTTTGTGCTGCAACCGGCTCCACTCTAGGCATTTTTGTGCTTTATGCCGCCGCATCCGACCCCAACCTTACAAAAGAAGAGGTCGGCTCAATTGAATCGGCCTACTTTCCCTGGGTATGCGGTCTGCATATACTCCTTGACTACTTTATCGACATGAGTGAAGATAAGGAGATGGGTGACCTGAATTTTGTGCATTATTATGAGAATCTCAAGCATTGTGAAGAAAGGCTTTCCTTATTCATTCAGCGGTCTTTTGAGTGCTGTTCCGTACTGCGTTACCCGGAATTTCACATGACTGTAATAAAGGGACTTCTTTCGATGTATTTGTCTGATCCCAAGGCATTTCTCGGCCTTAACAGACTGGCAGCCAAAAACCTGACCAAAGCCGGCGGCAAAAAAACCTCCATGTATCATAACATGTGCCGGGTTCTGAGATTTACGGGAATGCTGTAGTCAAACCCGAAAATATTCCTGACCGTCACATTGCTTCTAATGCCCTATTATGAGGCAGTAAAATCAACCCGCGTTCTCAAGTAATCCGCAAGCTTTAACAGGGATTCCTTATAAAATGACCCTGGAATTGAACTTAAGGATTGCTTTGCTTTTTCTATATGTGAAAATGCAATTTCCACGCACCTTTCCATTATGCCCGTTTCCTTTAAGACTGTACAGATTTCCTCCATTACCTCTTCGTCAATACTTTTTCCTTCGATAAGCCCTCGTATCCATGTACCGTATAGATCGTGCTTTAAAAGCAGGACTATCGGCAATGTAATATTCCCCTGCCGTAAATCCTCGTTCCTGGGTTTGCCCATTGATTCCACACAGCCTTTAAAGTCCAGCAAATCATCAATAATTTGAAAAGCAAGCCCCAGATTCATGCCATACTCACCGAGAAGCTCCGTTTCCTCAATACCTGCTCCTGAAATAGCTGCGCCCGATTCACAACAGCACTTCAAAAAAACTGCCGTTTTCAATGCAATCTTTTCATAATACTTTTCCAGATTTGTATCGCAATTAAACCGATCTTCGGCTTGAAAGATCTCTCCATGGCACATATTCCCGATTGCCTCAACCATATAATCCAGACTTTTATAGAGCCTGTTTGACGACAATATGCCAAACGCCTTTGCAAACAAGTAGTCTCCTCCCAGGACGGCAAAATAATTTCCCCACACCTTGTTTACGGAAGGCTTATTCCGCCTCAAAGGAGAATCGTCTATTATATCGTCATGTACAAGAGAAGCCATGTGAATCAACTCGGCTGCAACAGCTGCCTTTATAAGACCATCCGTGTTTCCCGAAAAAAGCATCCCGCTGTACAATACCAGCAGCGGCCTCAATCTTTTTCCTCCGGCGTTTAAAATGTGGCTGTTCATTTCCCTCACCGTCCCCCTGCTGTCCGACAGAGAGTTTATGAGCTCCATTTCAACCATTTCAAGTTCGGATATGTTAGAGCTGTAGTTTAGTACTGTTTTAAAATTCCCTGTTAAAACTCCCATTAATGATACCTCTTTTCACCATAATATCAAGCTTACTCTATTTTGTCCTTTTCTGTGAACTTAATACAATAAAGCTTAAATTATACTGAAAAATCAGTAATGTAACATGGAAAATTTTAAATTGACAATTCCATACTGTTTACATTCCATATCTCAAAAGGTTCTTGAAATCACATCATATGCTCTGGAAAGGACATCTTTTTCATTCTCCGTCTCTGTACCGATTATGGGTATTATTTCCCTCAACAGGTTTTCCTTCCTGCATCTGTTATACTTTAATGCCGTAAGCCTGATTGAATTAAACACAGAAGTTATATGACCATAGCTTTCCAGTATTTCATCAAGCTCTTTATGCAAATTAAATCTGGTTGATATGTAATTAAGCTTGTCCATCATGCATACCTTGTGTTCATACAAGGTATGAAACGCCGTATAAAACAGGAGGTCCTTACTCTGCAGCACTTCTTCCATATACTGCGGCAAATGTTTATAAATATCCATACCGAATACATTCTCATCCATAAGGTATATCTCGCAGTAATCGACAGGATTATCCCTGTCATAATCAGGATAATCCTTTTTAACAGTATTGACCGAGTATATGTAATCACCGAGCCTGTCCGCAAACCTTTTGCAGTCAAAACTATAAATTCCGCTATCCTGTGATTTTACACCGAACAATCTTCCGTAAAAGGCATCCATATTCCAAGATTCATCTGTGTTTGTCAATTCAAGTCCTTTTTCAAAGGCCATAATAAACTTTACATAGGGCACCTTGTATGACACAAAGGCCCTGTTATCATCAAATCCCAGTACGGACAATTCTTTATCCAGGTCATTATATCCATAAACAAGAATATCATGGACAAAGTGAGTTCCCGATTCGGTATAGTTGGGCTTTACATAGTATTCATCAAAATATGTAAATACGTATAACCCTTCATCAATATTTCTTTTTATATAGGTCAAAATATTGGTACTTTCAAAGGTCTTGCGGGGTATTTTAATAAAATCCAGCAGCTTTTGCGGCTCAGTCCACCCTCCGTAGAAATCCAGCCAAATCTCTTTTTTCCCGTATCTCCCCTGCTTTTTATCATTGTAGTAAAGCTGAATATAATTTTCATAAAACCATGGGTAAAGGTTTTCATGGGCCATTATGATGCACAAAAAATATGCATTCAAAAGAAAATTGTTCACTTTATTCTGTAAAACTATTTTAAGCTCTTTACCTTTCATGATGTCATCCCTCTTTCCGAAATTATTTAATCCTGATAATCCTGAATCAGCTTGCATACTCCCTATAATTTGTCCGTTTTAAATGCTGTTCCAGATATTGAGGTATTAGAGATGAGTCGCTGTTTACAAAAAACACATTTATGGCGCTTTTTGTTTTAAGATCGTATAAAATACTCAGATACCTGCTGTACAGTTTTTTCAAATAATATAAATCCTTGTTTTTAAGCGCTTTACTTTTTAAAATCCGCCTGTTCATATAAAAAAGCTTTTTTCCCCTGTTTTTTATCCGTTCGAAACAGATTTTTGGGTGTGTATTATGAAAGAACAGCACGTCCGGTTTTCTGGCAAACGCATACAATAAATTGTCGTGCGATGTTCCGATTCCGTTTGCTGCGTCACGAGTGAAGGCTGTATAGATATACCTGTCGGCAATTACTATGTAATTTTTATTCAGTAAAGGGGCAATTTTTGTTATATAACTTATTAAAAAAGCTATAAATTGAAGTAAACTATATACTACCGGAGTTAAAATTTTGAAATTATCCATGGTTCGCATTAATTTCCTGATCACCGGGTTTGAATTCCATTCAATTACAGCTGTTTTATAACCGCTATCCAGCAGATATTCATACATCATTCTGATACTTTCACTCTTCCCGGAACCACTGATCCCTTCATGCACAATCAATATGCCTTTCTTAAATCCTGTAAATTTGTTTATCAGGCTAATCATCTCTTTTTCACCCCCTATATCCACTATTTCTTTTTCAATCGTGGACAGCAAATGAATTTCACTAAGGAAAACGAACTATAAGCCATAATAAACCGTCCCGAAAAATAGTGTGCCTTAACGCTTTTCGAGGGATGATAGATTCAATTCTATAGTTCGTTATCTATAGTAAAGGCTTTACCTTTGAAAATAATTACTCTTTCCAAATTCAAACTGCTTTTAATCCGCTGTTTAAACCACTATAAAATTTTCCGGAGAGTTTTTAACCGTGATGTGAACCTTCCATACTTACCCTTCATGGGTTGAGTTGCCGATAAGCCCATTACTCCCATCCATTCCTCAAACTTCTCAACTTCGAGACTGTTTTCCACCTCACACTCAAGTTCAAAATCCGTAAAATCAAGATAACTGTTTCTATCCAGTTCAACAAAAGGAACTCCCTCACCCGGTCTGAATTTGATTCTTTCAGTTACCAGTTTCCCAAGCATTTTAATTCCGGAAAAGCAGTCTTTCCATAGCGGTAACGACTTTTCCAACTCAGGTATTATTTCAATAACAGCAGCTCCTCCTGCACAGAGCCTTTCAAATGACGGATAATCGATTTTGTAGCTATATTCCGTTGATTCTTTGATTCCCTTTTCTTCTATTCTTATCCCGGTTACCTTTACTGTGAATGTATACTCACCGTTTTTTTCTCTTACCCGCAGAGTGGCATCCTCCCTCTTAAAGAAAAAATCTTCAGTGTCAAAGTAATAGTTGGTTTGTATAACAGTATTTTGTTCACTATCCGAGCACAGCTTTTTTATCCTGTTATAGTCATTTTGGCTTATCAGCACCTTAAACTCTTTTTCGGTCATAATTTCACCCCATGTAATACACTTCAGATATCAATTATTCTTCAATTCATATTGCTTAACAAATCATGTATTTAAACTTCTCACGGCATTATTATCTCCGGCCGCTATAAAGCCTGGTTTTTCTTATCAAAAAACTTCTCTTTGACCGACATCTCCTCATCACTTAATTGCAAAATCCTGTTTGTTTCGAATAACCTTGTAAAAAAGTCAAACTTCCATCTTGAGGGTTTTTGGCCATCTATGCCGTATTCATCAAGATAATCCTTGTCTTCCGGCTCCAGGGCTTTCATCACATCCTCGGGAATAACATCCCCATACATTATGTTTACATAGTAGAAGGTATAGTAAATAATTTTGCTGCAATTATTGTCAACACAGAAGGTAATCAACCTTTTCCAATCTATTTCATCCATAAACTTCTCTACAAACATAGCTACATCTGCAAACTTATATATTTTCAAATCCCTCAAATCACTGATCCAAAGCAAATTTGCCGCTTCCTTGTATAAATGGAATGCCAATTGTATAAGAAAATCCTCGCGGTTTAGTATGCAGATTTTTCCATCTCCAAGCCCGACTTCAATAGACCTGTCCAAAAGCTCCGCAGTACTTATATCGTAGGGGCAGTTACCCTTCCAAAGGATACTGTAGTTTAAATCAACCTGTATCAGCCCGGCAAACGGATTGTCCGTCTTTTTTAGGAACTCCTGCAGCTCACCGGTGGACATTTGGTGGAACATTTTTTGCTTCCTGGTGGAAGGTACAATTTCCTGAGTGCTTTCATTGAA
>JAEZNF010000225.1 GCA_023441845.1 Bacillota bacterium
TTATAATGTCGGAAGAATATCAGGGATTAAAGGAAAAAGGTTATTCATGGAGAACGGTGATTCCGGTTAATAAGAAAGCATATGAAAGTGATTTTGAATACTATATCCATGGGTATGATAAAAATTCCAGTAATCTTTATTTGAACTATGGCGACTACAGATTTTCCGCAGTTAATTTGCCAAAAGGATACAAAACGGATTTGGATAATATTCTTTCAAAGGTTGACAGGTGTGAAATGCCTGAAGAGGAGATATTCAAGATAATAAAAGAAGAACTGCCGGACTTCCTGGAGGGCAAAAGGACTGCCGCCCAGACAGCGAAGGCGATAGACGACAAGGTCAATCTGTATCTGAATGAATAGATGTTGTTAGTATATCAATTATGCCACTAAAGTATGGAGGGAGATGCAATGAATATAAAGAGAATATTTCTGCTTATTATGGTAGCATTATTTCTGGCATGTCTTACGGCATGTGATTCAAATCAAAGTAATACTGACAATATGAGCAGTAAAAATACTTTAAAAATCTATTACCATGATAAAGACATAATAACTCAAAAGGCTTTAGGCATATTTAAAGAAAAATACAAGGATGTAAATGTTGACGAAAAACATTTTTCGGATTTTGACGAGTATAAAAACAGGATGACAGTAGATATCCTATCCGGGGATGGTCCCGATGTCATTTTACTTGATAGTAAAGTATTCGGGTCCATAAACAAACTCTCATCAAAAGGGATTCTATGTGACTTGAATGAATTCATAAAAAAGGATAAGGACTTTAATATATCAGATTATAATGAAAAAGTTTTAAATGCTTTTGAACAGGATGGCAAAAGGTTTTTTATTCCTTTTTGGTTTGGTGTCAATTCTTTTGTTACTTCAAAAGAGTCTCTTAAAAGAAATAATATAAAAATTGACCCTTCAAATTGGACATATACGGACCTTTTAAAGACAGCAAAAAAATTTGCTGGAGAAAATAAAAACAAGTACTTTTTTTATTGGTTAGACATATCAGATCTGATAAGAGGCAGCGGAATTACGTTTGTTGACTATAAAAACAAAAAAACGTTTTATAATTCAAAAGATTTTATAGAAATATTAGAAATTTACAGGGAATTATATCCATATATATGCACGGAGGAAGATATAAAAGGCCGCTCATATACTGATCTTATAAAGGATAAAGTATTTGTTATGAAAGCTGATAATGGGCCTTCGCCAATCAGGTTCCTTTACGATTATTCCATGTATAAGAGTATTGGAGAAGAGTTGGAGGTTTTACCTTTTCCAGCATTAAAAAATGGAAATAAGGTATCTAATGCAATTACAAGTTACGCCATTGCCATCAACTCTCAAAGTAGTAATAAAGATAATGCCTATAACTTTATAAAAATTGTACTATCTGATGATGTCCAAAAGTCTGAAAATGCGATTATACTTGGTGTTATACCTGTAAATAAAAAGGCATTGGAAGATGATTATAAATATGCTATGAGTAAAAAAGCAGAGGATCTATCGTTTGAATCATGTCCGGGAGTTCCTTTACCATCAAAGTATAAAACGATATCCGATAATATTGTGTCGGGAATTGGTACTTGTGTGGCTGAAGAAAGTGAGATATCAAAGATAATAAAAGAGGAAATGCCCGATTTCCTTGATGGTAAAAGGACTGCCGCCCAGACGGCGAAGGCGATAGACGACAAGGTTAACCTGTATCTGAATGAATAGAGCGCTTTTTGAGTTGAATCAGTCTAAGCATATAAAATAAAGTGGGGAGGAAGAGACAATGAAATTAAGGCGACTGTGGATATTTATTTTAACTGCTTTACTGCTGGTGAGCTTTACGGCGTGTGATGATTCTGACAATAATATGAAAGCAGACGTAGAAAGTATAAAATCTAAGAAACACTTGAAAATCTATTATAGGAGTAACGATGGAATTACGCAAGCTGCTCTGGTTACTTTCAAGGATAAATATAAAGATGTTGATGTAGAGGATACCATTTTCAATGATGATGATGATTATAAGAACAGGCTGATAACCGATATCCTTTCGGGGGAAGGCCCGGATGTAGTTTTTATTAAGCCTGATTGGATTAAGTCAGCCAACAAATTCTTGTCCAGCGGGGTTTTATGTGACCTGAATGAGTTTATTAAAAAAGATAAGGAATTTAAAATGTCCGATTATTATGAAAAGGTTTTAAACTCTTTTGATCAGGGAGGTAAAAGATTAGTTATTCCTATTGGTTTCAATTTTGAAACTGTTCTTATATCTAAGCAGGCCCTACAGAGAAATAATATAAAAATCGACCCGTTAAACTGGAATTACAGTGAGCTTTTACAGGTGGCAAAGAAATACCGGGAAGAGAATAAAGGCAAAAATAAGTACTTTTTTAGTAAGCAGTTCAACATCTCCAGAATGATGAAAAGCTGCTGGATTTCATTTGTCGACTATAAAAACAAAAAGTCCCTGTTTGACTCAAAAGATTTTATTGAAATTCTGGAAATATATAAAGGCCTCTACCCGTCTATATGCCCTTTAAATGATGATGAGGAGAGTGCATACTTGAAATGCCTGAAAGAAGATATTTATGTTGCTGAGATAAATCATTATGGTAATCATATTTCATCGATTACTTATTTTAACGATTTATATAAAAGCCTGGGAAATGAGATGGAGCTTTTTACGCTGCCCTCATTGAAAGGTAATTCTTCAGTTGTTTCCTATGCAAGCGAGGCTGTAGGGATCAATTTGCAGAGCAAAAATAAGGATTCTGCATATGACTTTATAAAGCTTCTAATCTCTAAAGAGTTTCAAACATGGAGCTCTGAATCACATATTTATACCCCGGCAGTACCCATATTAAAATCTTCATATGAGGAAGATGCCAAATATTGTATGAGTAATAGCTATGGGCATGATAGAGGAGACAGCAGCTCTATTGGCGAGCAGGAAATAAAATTGGAGCCGTTACCTGAGAGGCTTAAAACGCAACTGGGCGGCATAATCTCAAAGGTTGACAGATGTGAAATAGAGGATAGGGAGATATTGAACATAGTTGAGGAAGCTCTCCCGGAATTTTTAAACGGCAAAAAAACCGCAGCACAGACTGCTAAGGCAATTGATGAGAAGGTCAACCTATACCTGAATGAATAAAACATGTTGCTTTATGAAGGAGGAAATAATATGAGGTTAAGGAGATTGCTGTTGATGATTCTAACAGCTTTATTGCTGGTGAATAGTACGGCATGTGATTCAGATGGAAACAAAAAAGTCGATGCAGACCATAGCAAGCCAAATATTAATTTAAAAATATATTATATGGATTATGATACTAAGATAC
>JAEZNF010000322.1 GCA_023441845.1 Bacillota bacterium
CTGCAGGATACCTTGAAGGCAAGCTGTCCATACTGCGAATAGAAATTCAATCCTTAAAAAGCAAGCTGGAGGCTGAAGCGCCCAGGTTTAGGGAAACATGTCCCACCTGCAATCAGCCGATACCCGAGGCCGAAAAACGCAAAATGGAAGAAAAAATTGAAGCTTCCAATGCATTTATCCGGAATAAATTAGAGGGTCTTAAAAACGAAGAAACTCAATTGAAAACACAAATTGAAGAAGCAAACGCCAGATTTAACGAGTTCAAGGCCATTCAGGATGAACTTCATTCGGTAGAAGCCGAGCTTAATACGGTAAAAAGCGACTATGATAAAATAATCAGGCAGAATGAAGCTCTCAAGTCTGAAAAAAGGATTTTTGAAGAAGGCAAAAAGCTCTCTGAGACTGCACAGGAACATCTGGATAAGCTGTGTAATGAGAGATACCGTATCAACCGCTCCATTGTAGCTGCGTCACAGTATAACTCCATTAAAGCCGACAAACAGTATGAAACTGTCCGCAGCAGCCTTAAAAATGTATCCATCCGTCTTCAGAAAGTAATCCCTGGCATCAACGAGTTAAAGGACTGTTTTGAAATACTGTATAAGGGCCGTGAACTGCAACAAATAAGTACTTCCGAAGTAATTCGCGCAGGTCTGGAGATCTCCAGCCTTATTAACAGGAGAACAGGTTTACTTCTGCCCATTTTTATCGATAACGCAGAAAGCATTACCCATTACGAAAAGCCAAGCACCCAAATATTCGAAGCAAGGGTTGAAAGAGATGCTCCGCTTACTGTGACAGGAAATTAGAAAACAGTTCAGTCTCTTAATTTAAATTTACATAAGATTATTTAGATACACGACTTTACTCAAGGAGATCAAAGAACGAACAACGTGGAAAGAAGAGACGTTAACATTGAAGGTTTAAATTTTCCATTTATAACTTCTTAGTCTACAACAGAATTCCCTTTGCGTAACATATTGTATATACGGGTAATATATACACCAAACGATATAAATGTTTCTATAATGCGCTTTATATATCGGAATTAACTTATATCGCATTAATTCTTATTGAGAACCTTATAGCGATAACATTGAATGGTTCGATTTATGCTTATATTGCAAAGAAAAAAGTGCCCTGCAACACTTTCGTTGCAAGACACTCCTTTTTTTTGAAATATTACTTATTCTTAAGATAATTGTCTATGGCTTTGGCAGCACATTTTCCCGCTCCCATCGCCAGAATTACCGTAGCAGCACCGGTAACAGCGTCTCCGCCTGCATAAACTCCAGGCTTGCTTGTAGCTCCGGTATCTTCTTCCACAATTATTCCTCCCCAGTCATGTGTATCCAAACCCTTTGTAGTGGATTTGATAAGCGGGTTGGGGCTTTGACCTATGGCAATAATGACGGTCTCAACGTCAATCACATGCTCCGAGTCTTTCTTAACAATAGGGCGTCTTCTTCCTGAGCTGTCCGGTTCGCCCAGTTCCATCTCGACACATTCCATTCCCTTAACCCATCCGTCATCAGTACCCAGTATCTTTGTAGGATTGGTCAAAAGCTTGAAAATAATTCCTTCCTCTTTGGCATGGTGTATTTCCTCCAACCTTGCGGGCAGTTCTTTCTCAGAACGTCTGTAAACTATATACACATTCTCTGCCCCAAGACGTTTGGCGCTTCTTGCGGCGTCCATAGCCACATTACCGCCGCCCACAACGGCTACGTTTTTACCTACCCTGACAGGTGTATCGTATTCAGGGAACAGATAAGCCTTCATAAGGTTTATCCTTGTGAGGAATTCGTTGGATGAGTAGACACCATTCAGACTTTCACCCGGTATTCCCATAAAACTCGGCAGTCCTGCACCTGAACCTACAAATACAGCCTCAAAACCTTCTTCCTGAAGCTCATCAATGGAAAAGATTTTCCCAATAACCATATTTGTTCTTATGTCAACTCCCTGCTGCTTTAAGTTGGCAATTTCCTTCTGTACCAAAGCTTTAGGGAGCCTGAATTCGGGTATTCCGTACATTAAAACTCCTCCCGGAGTATGAAATGCTTCAAATACCGTAACATCATAACCAAGATTTGCAAGATCCCCCGCACATGTAAGTCCCGCGGGGCCTGAACCGACTATAGCTACTTTGCGGCCGTTTTTCGGAGCCTTCTGAATTTTTGCCTCCCTGTTTGCAATGAACCAGTCGGCAGCGAATCTTTCGAGTCTTCCTATTCCGACAGGCTCTCCCTTAACGCCTCTTACACACAGCTTTTCACACTGGGATTCCTGCGGACATACCCTGCCGCATATGGCAGGAAGGCTGTTTGTTTCATGTATCTTTTCATATGCTTCTTCAAACTTACCCTCTGCAACAAGGCTTATAAAATCAGGGATCTGTACATTAACAGGACAGCCCTTTACGCACGGCTTATTCTTGCACTGCAAACATCTCTGAGCTTCCTCTTTTGCCATTTCTTCGGTATAACCGAGTGCAACCTCAAGGAAATTCTTATTTCTTACGTTGGGTTCCTGCTCGGGCATTTTTACTTTGTTTGGTGACATGTTAGGCATTTGCTTCACCCCCTAATCTGCATATATGGTCATCCATCGATTTCTTCTCCTGGCTTTTATACATTTGCTGCCTTCTTATAGCTTCATCAAAGTCCACCAGATGACCGTCAAAATCCGGTCCGTCAACACATGCAAATTTAGTCTTGCCGCCTACCGTTACCCTGCAGCCTCCGCACATGCCTGTGCCGTCTATCATAACAGGGTTCATACTGACAATGGTTTTGATACCATACTGCTTTGTGAGGTTGCTCACCACTTTCATCATAATTAAAGGCCCTATGGCAATAACAAGGTCGTACTCGTTTCCCTGTTCGATTAATTTCTTCAATTCATCCGTCACGAATCCCTTGTTTCCATTTGAACCGTCATCTGTTGCAATTACAAGCTTATCACTAACCTTCGACATTTCCTCTTCCAGTATTATAAGATCTTTGTTCCTGAAGCCTGTTATCGAATGAACTTCAACTCCAAGGCTATGCAGCTTTTTAGCCTGCGGATATGCAATAGCCGTACCGAGCCCGCCTCCTATAACTGCCGCCTTTTTAACATTGTCAAAGTGTGTTGCAACCCCCAGAGGGCCGACAAAATCAAGCAATTCCTGTCCCTCTTCCAATGTACCGAGTTCCTTAGTCGACTTACCCACTTCCTGGAATATAATTGTTACGGTTCCCTCTTCACGGTCATAGTCGGCAATAGTCAGAGGAATACGTTCGCCGGTTTCACTCACCCTCAGAATAATAAACTGTCCGGGTTCAGCTTTCCTGGCTATATATGGAGCCTCTATTTTCATCAGTTTTACAGCAGGACTTAGTGTTTCTTTC
The DNA here is from genome assembly GCA_023441845.1 of Bacillota bacterium. Taxonomy (GTDB): domain Bacteria; phylum Bacillota; class Clostridia; order Acetivibrionales; family DSM-2933; genus JAEZNF01. The sequence goes on from JAEZNF010000322.1 coordinate 3,396, forward strand.
TTAATTATTTTATACATCTTTCTCCCTCCCGACGATTTTAAACATGCAGAAGCTTCTTCTCATGTCTAAACATTATATTAAAGCTGCAACTTTTATAGCAGTGTAAAAGCTTACACAAGTTAATTTATATTATACACACAATATATAATAAACAAAAGATTTTTAACGGCTTATTTCCTTTAGTACCGGTACTTTGGCATAACTCGGTAAATATTTCCGATAAATTCACCTGTAAGGTCTTTGCTACAATTTCAGGCAAAATAAGTAATTCCAGGTAATATATCGGTAGCCTTGCTGTCTGTTAAATACCAAACTTAATAACTGGAAAATTTCACACAACAATAATATCATTAAAAGCAAAAAAACGAAAGTTCTTTTATCTAAAACTTGCATTATTTTTTTAATACTCGAAATTTAGAAATGCACAAATCGTTCACTTGCGCCGGTCAATTATAGCACTATTTGCACTTTTCGCACCTTCATCGTATTCTAGCCAAAAAAATATTTACGAATTTTTTTGGCCGGGCACTTGCATTTCCAAATTTTATTTGCTATAATTCGATATGTTAAATTATCATATCTTTTATTTATCCCAAACATATTTTTTGGGGTATACAATGGAGTATGCTTTTAAGTGATGTGTAATGATGCACACACAAGGCTTAAATAATTTAATAATAATCCGGGTTATGTACTTTAATGTAGCTTAATTAGTATTAAAGTTGAATGTATGCAAATCAGATATAACCATAGTACAGGCATTTATCGGTTTTCTCACTGACAAATGCGTTATAATTGCATTGGCTATATGTGGATTAAAATTACATATGTGTAATTTACGCGTCATTTGAATTTAATAACTCAAAATTTGTAAAACTAATTTAAATAATAAATTAACAGGAGGTCTTTTTGACATGAAAATTTTAGCGAAAGTTATGGAAGATGTAATCAAAAGAAATCCTAATGAGCCCGAGTTCCATCAGGCCGTTAAGGAAGTATTGGAATCTTTGGAGCCGGTAGCAGAAAAGCATCCGGAATGGGTAAAGGCCGGCATATTCGATAGAATAGTTGAACCTGAAAGACAGATTGTATTCAGAGTACCGTGGGTTGATGATAATGGTAATGTACATGTTAACAGAGGTTACAGGATTCAGTTCAACAGCGCAATCGGACCTTACAAAGGTGGTTTAAGACTTCATCCTTCAGTAAATTTCAGTATCCTCAAGTTCCTCGGTTTCGAACAGATATTCAAGAATTCATTAACAACCCTTCCTATAGGCGGCGGTAAGGGCGGAAGCGATTTCGATCCTAAAGGTAAATCCGATAACGAAGTTATGAGATTCTGCCAGAGCTTTATGACAGAATTACAGAGACACATCGGCGAAAACACTGACGTTCCTGCAGGTGATATCGGAACAGGCGCAAGAGAAATCGGTTACATGTACGGACAGTACAAGAGACTCAGGAACGATTTCACAGGCGTTCTGACAGGTAAGGGTTTAACCTGGGGCGGAAGCCTGGCAAGAACCGAAGCTACAGGTTACGGTCTCTGCTACTTCATGGACGAAGCTTTAAAAGCTAAGGGTAAATCCTTCAAAGGTGCAACTGTTGTAGTTTCAGGTTCCGGTAACGTTGCCATATATGCAACACAAAAGGTACACCAATTAGGCGGTAAGGTTGTTGCATTGAGCGATTCAAACGGCTACATTTATGACGCTGAAGGAATCAAATTGGATACAGTCCAAAAGATAAAAGAAGTTGAAAGAAAGAGAATCAGCGAATACGTTAAATATCATCCGCACGCAAAATACACTGAAGGCTGCTCCGGAATATGGTCAATCAAATGTGATATAGCTCTTCCGAGTGCAACTCAGAATGAAATAGACGAAGCATCCGCTAAGACTCTTGTTGCTAACGGCTGCTACGCAGTTGGAGAAGGTGCTAACATGCCTTCAACTCCTGAAGCAATCGAAGTATTCCTTCAGAATAAAGTTATCTTTGGGCCTGCTAAAGCAGCTAACGCAGGCGGTGTTGCTACATCAGCCCTTGAAATGTGCCAGAACAGCATGAGATATTCCTGGACATTTGAAGAAGTTGATGCAAAACTTAAAGATATCATGATCAACATATACAATGCAGCCAGCGCAGCAGCAAAAGAATACGGCTGTGAAGACAACCTCGTTGCAGGTGCAAATATAGCAGGTTTCTTAAAGGTAGCTAGCGCAATGTACGCACAAGGTATTGCATACTAATAAATAAACATATAAACTACTTATCCAAACCAAAGAACCGGGAAACGCTGAAGCATCAGTGTTTCCCGGTTCTTATTATTGTCAATTCCACGAATATCCTTTATCCTGGAAATGTAGCAATTGTATAAGCAAGCAAAGTTGCCATTTTAATTATTTTCAAAAACATTTTATTCTGATATAATCGTAACATAATATATTTCCGACAACGGCGTCGGATTAATTAAACCCAATGGAGGGAATAAATATGTGCAACGAAAAGAACTGTTACTTCTGCAAAAACCTTTGTTTTCTAGATACCGGCAGTATTAAGGATTACTTCTGTATGCTATCATGCAATACCTATCAAAACACTAATTTAAAACAAGAATGCCGGAATTATTCCGAGGATCTGGAAGAATAAAACTATAACTACGTAACCATTATTTTACCGAACAAATTTGCAGAACTTTTTTATAGAAGATATCAAATAAAACTTCTTAAAAGACATAATTCTTATGGACGCAAAAAGCACCCCAAAAGGGTGCCTTTATATTTGCCGTATTCATCCTGACAAAACCATGTTGATATCATTAAGCTGCCCGCAATACCAGCATATAGGATTTATCCTTTTCAAATTCATTTCCAAGAAAATCTCCAAACTGCTCTACCCTTTCAAAGCCTGCACCCTTAAGCATATTTACTGCGTCTTCGGCAAGGAGCGGAAACAGCGGTATCTCATTCTCAATCCTGTCATTTCCCACAGTCAGTATGGTTTTGAAATAAACAGTGTTTGAATCCTTTTCGTAGCGATAATACCTTTCAAACCTTAGCCCGGCTTCATCATTTGTCAATACAGGCAGTTCTCTGACGTTTTTTAGGATTACTCTGTCAAAGTTTATTATTTGAACTATAAAACTGCCGCCTTTTATTACAAGCTCTCTTGCCGTTTTGAAAAAACGCCGTATTTCGTCCTCTCCATTAAGGTGAACAACCGAGTTACCAATACAGAAGGCTAAATCAAACGCAGAGTGAATTTCATGCTTCAACTCAAGCATTCCGGCCTTTACACAGCTTACTTTATACTCATGACCTGCCAGTTTGCTTTTCAGCCCTTCAACCATTGCAGCGTCAATGTCGGCAGCCGTAACAGCATAACCCGCCTTTGCCAGCTCAATGGAGTATCCTCCCATACCGCAGGCAATATCCAGCAAGTTTTTGGGTGGACTTCCCGCTTTTCTGCAGATAAATTCAATCTGCTCTTTACCTGTTGGAAATATATAATCATAGTAATTGGATATATCACGGTAAAAACCCATAATAGAACTCTCCTTTTCTATATCCACCCAAAATCACAGAATTTATACTATTCTTCTTAAAATGTTTGTTTTGTTGCAAACTTTTATTCTGAAAGTCTTATAGCGTAAGCGTTATAAGACACCTTTCAAGATAAAAACTCCGTAGTTTTAGCATCAATTTTCACACTTGTAAGCTTGCAGCTTAGCTGTAATATGGTTTAATCCAATTTAACAAGCTCGTATTCCTGTGTTCCCATTCCAAGACTTTCTGCGTGCTTTAACCCTGCCTCCCATTTAACACCATGGTATATCTTCTCAAACTTGTTGAATGGTTCGTGGCAATCACAGAAGCCTTTGTCATCAAGTACGCTGCCTTTTAAAACAGGTGCGGCATTCACCATATCAATACATGCCCTGTCAAGTGCTACAGGGTCAAATGAAGCCGCTATACCAATATTCGGTACGATGGGCATATCATTATGGCCCCAACAGTCACAATTCGGGGATATATCCATCATGAAGCTGATATGAAAACACGGCTTATCCTTAACAACGGCCCATGTATACTCCGCAATTTTCTCGCACAGTACTTCGGATGCTTCATTCCAATCGAGAGAAGCTCCACTATACATGCACATTGCAATGCACTGTCCGCAACCGGTACATTTTGAATAGTCAATAACTGCTTTTTTATCCTTATTAAATGAAATGGCGTCATGGGCGCAGTTCTTACTGCATATTCCGCAGCTTTTACAGTTACCTTCTTCAATCACAGGTTTTGATGAAGAGTGCATTTCAAGCTTGCCGCCTCTTGATCCGCACCCCATTCCCAGATTTTTGAGAACTCCTCCGAAGCCTGCCTCTTCATGTCCTTTAAAGTGGTTGACCGAAATTACAATATCCGAATCAAAGACAGCTTTGCCTATCTTTGCCGCTTTTACATGTTTTCCGTTTATCTCTACCTCCCCATAATCACTGCCTTTGAGCCCATCGGCTATAATAACATTCATGCCTGTCGAAAGGGGGTTGAAACCGTTTTCAGCCGCCGCCGCAAGATGATTTACAGCGTTTGAACGCATTCCGGTGTAAAGAGTATTGGCATCCGTCAAAAACGGCAACCCTCCCTGCTTTTTTACAACCTCTCCTATTCTTTTTACGTAATTCGGGCGTATATAGGCAAGGTTTCCGGGTTCTCCAAAATGGACCTTAAGTGCCGTAAACTTGTTTTTAAAGTCAATCTTATCAATACCTGCCTTGATAATAAGTCTTTCCAATTTGTCCAAAACATTCATGCCCGGTTTCGTCCTGAGATTGGTAAAGTAAACTTTGGATTTTTCCATCTGTGCACCTCCAAAAATAGTTAAAATAACTCTTTATATTTATTGTTTGATTTTTTTAACTCCTTAATATTTCTATACTTTGCATTTGGAATTTTTTCCAAAAACGACCTTGACCTTTTGCGTTTACATTTATCCGTTTTTTCCACACAGTGTTCCATAGCGCTTGCTTTTGCATTAATACCTTAATACAATCTTTATGTTTTATATAATAACACAAATCCATCCATGAGTATTCAAAATTCGAATAGACTTTTAATCCGGTTTTTTATTTATAAAATTGGATGGTACAAATATATGCTTATTGGTTGTTGTATCAAGGCATTATACAGATTATAATAAAATTGGATTAATCCAATGAGGTGATTTGGTATGAGAATAACTATAGATAAGCAAACAGGTACACCGGTTTACATCCAGGTTTTTGAGCAGATACGCAGGCAGATTTTATCAGGGGAGCTTATGCCGGGATTCAGGCTTCCTCCCGAAAGAAAGCTGGCCGAAAGCCTCGGTATAAACAGGAGTACTGTTTTAAATGCATACAGGGAGCTTAAAGCGGAGGGGCTAATCGGGTCACGCATCGGACAGGGAACGGTTGTACTTTCTTTCCTTCAGGAAGAGTCGGTATCGGGGTCCGTTAATATACAGGAGCCCTCCTGGAACCTGATTTTTAACCGCCATTCAAGCGAAATCGGTTCAAATATAGTTAAGGACCTGCTTACTCTGGCAAGCAGAAGAGACGTAATTTCTTTTGCCACCGGTATTGCTTCTCCGGAGACAAGCCCTTTAGAAGCATTAGAGGGTATAGAAGACCAACTGGTAGGGTTAAAAAATTACAGAGCTCTGCTTCACACACCGACAGAAGGCTTTGCTACGCTGCGCGAGACCATATGCGGCTTAATGCAAAAAAGAGGAGTGTTTTGCCAGGTTGATGAGGTAATGGTGCTCTCCGGTTCACAGCAGGGAATAGACCTGTCGGCAAGGATACTTCTTGACCCAGGCGACATTGTTGTTGTTGAGGACCCTTCGTATTTTCCTGCGGTTCAGGCATTTAAAGCAAACGGAGCCAGGGTTATGGGTGTTCCTGTTGATGAAAACGGCATGGTGATTGATGTACTTGAGCAGCTTCTGCAAAGATACAGGCCGAAGCTGATATATACAATCCCCACTTTTCATAATCCCACCGGCGCCGAAATGGACCTTGAAAGAAGAAAACGGCTTTTAGAGCTGGCGTATAAATACAGAGTTATGATTCTTGAGGACGACGCTTACGGAGACCTTTGTTATGAAGGCTGTTTGCTTCCCACTCTAAAATCAATGGATAACCACGGCTATGTAATCTATTTAAGCACTTTTTCAAAAAATATTTTCTCGGGATTAAGGCTTGGCTGGATAACGGCACATAAAAAGGTTATAAAAAGATTCGCAGCAGCAAAGCAAATAATGGATTTGCATTCGAGCAGTCTATCCCAATGGATAATTGAAAGGTTTATAACAAGCGGCAGACTTAATAGTCATGTACCCAAAGTTTGTAGAGAATACAGGATTAAAAGGGATGCGCTGTATGATGCACTGTCAAAGTACGCCCCGGCTGACCTGATCTGGAACAGGCCAAGAGGAGGCTATTACATATGGTGCAAGCTTCCCGGGGAGGTTTCGGCTTTGAAGCTGGTCTCAAAGGCGGCACAGTATAAGGTAGCTTTTGTTCCCGGAACTCCATTTTATACTGACGGCCAGGGTGATGACCATATCCGCTTGAATTTTACATTCGAACCGCTTAAGGACATATCCGTAGGAGTGAAAAGGCTGTGCGAAGCCATGAAAGAAGTTATTGCAGATAATGATGAACCCGAAGATTATACTTTAATAGAAATAAACCCTATTGTTTAGAGCTAGTGGTCTGTAACAAGTAAAATTTAGGGTTGGTATTTCCGCTACGCTGCACTGCTTGCCCATGCGACCTGGGTAGGCAGACCACAATATCAAGGAAGTAGATTCGTAACACATTGAATTAACTATAAAAATGATGTGTTACGAACTACCAGGAATTTGGAGGTGTTTTGTATGGAATTTAAATATGCTAAGAGGATGGCCTATTTGAAGGCCTCTGAGATAAGAGAAATATTAAAAGTAACCGAAAGGCCCGAAATTATTTCGTTTGCTGGAGGGCTGCCTGCACCGGAGCTGTTTCCGCTAGAAGAGATTAAAAGAGTTAACACAATTGTTCTTGAAAATGAAGGTACAAAAGCTCTGCAGTATACCACTACCGAAGGGTACAAACCATTGAGGGAATGGATTGCAAACAGGATGAACTCAAGGCTTGGAACCGCCTTTGACTCCGATAATATACTGTTGACACACGGCTCACAGCAAGCCCTTGATCTGTCAGGAAAGGTTTTTCTTGATGAGGATGATGTTGTACTATGTGAAAGTCCCACATACCTTGCTGCCATAAGCGCATTCAAGGCATACGGCTGTAAGTTCACCGAGGTTCCGACCGACGATGACGGCATGATACCGGATGAACTTGAAAGAATTCTCGAAACTACCGAAAGGGTAAAAATAATATATGTAATTCCGGATTTTCAGAATCCCACCGGAAGGACCTGGAGCCTTCATAGAAGGCAGCGTTTGGCACAGATAGCAGCAAAGCATCAGGTTGTAGTAATTGAAGACAATCCGTACGGCGAGCTCAGGTTTGAAGGCGAAGCCCTGCCGTCTGTAAAGTCATTTGATACTGCGGGCTGCGTCCTTTGCCTGGGAACCTTCTCCAAGATTTTTTGCCCGGGATACAGGATTGGATGGATTGCCGGAGACAAAAACGCAATACGGAAATACGTACTTGTAAAGCAGGGCGCAGACCTGCAGTGCAATACCATTGCACAGATGGAAATAGCCAAATTTCTTGAATTATACCGAATAGATGAGCATATCGCCAGGATTCACGAGGTATACAGACGGCGTAGGGATTTGACCGTTAAAACCATGGAGGAGGAATTTCCTGAAGGAGTAACCTTTACAAGGCCACAGGGCGGTTTGTTTGCATGGGTAGAGCTCCCTGAAAACATAAACGCAAGAAATGTCCTTGAAAAATGCCTTGAGAAAAACGTCGCTTTTGTACCGGGCGGCTCGTTTTTCCCAAATGGCGGCAGAGAAAATACTTTAAGGCTTAACTTCTCCAACATGCCCGAGGATAGGATCACCGAGGGGCTTAAACGTCTTGCAGAAGTTTTACGCAGCGCAATAGCAGAATCGGATAGAAAAAGGGATGCTTTTTATTAGTCTGAGTACTTTTTAAATCTGTTCTCGCATAAAGTCATCTGCCAGAGAGGCTTAACAATAAAAAACAGCTCCATTAGGCGGGATAAAAAGCGGCTTTAAAGAAAAACCTTTTTATCCCGCCATTGAAAATCAATTAAAACAAACTTCGTTTTTTGAACGCTGAAATTGAAACCACCGCAGACATTGTAAACACAGCAAACGCAATTATCAGAAATGTATGAATTACTTATTGTCTAAAATCTCATGAACAAGTTTAAGAATTTCCGCATCCTCAAGTTTAAGCTTTCTGCATTCAGAAATGACGTCTTCCAGGCCGTTTCTAATGTTCTTTAGCCTTTCTGCTTTTACAGATTCTGCACCAACTTCCGAAACAAAAAAACCGCTTCCACACTAACAGAGCAGTTCCTATGGGTTCTAACAAAGTGGCAAGCTTTGCCTTATATTAATTTGCCGCTTAACAAAATGAATTGTAGAAATTTATTTTGTTAAGCGGCACTGGCTTATTGCACAGCTGTTCCTTCCGGAATAGCGTCATCTACAAATACAACTTTACATCCACATGCATTATTTGTCGCAGCAAGCAACATTCCTTCACTTGTAACACCTGCTATTCTTGCCGGTTTAAGATTAGCAACTACAATAACCTTTTTCCCGATCAGCTCTTCAGGAGCATAATATTTTTTTATACTTGATACAATTGTACGTTCCTTAATACCATCAAAGACAACAAGCTTTAAGCAATTATTTGATTTTCTTATTTCAGAACATTTGATAATTTTACATATCCTAAAATCAAGAGAAGCAAAGTTATCAATTTCAATTGTATCTTTTATAGGTGAAACCGGATCAGGATCGCCATACTGCTCTTCTTCAACAATCACCTCATCATTTTTCTTTTTATCCGCCTCTTCAAGTTCAAATTCCTTTTCAGTCTTAGGATAAGAAAAATCTAACAAAAATTTGTAATCATCAGCGTTAATTGCATAAAGGAAAAGATATAAACGTGGTCCTGTCGCTTTTCCTAATAAAAGATTGTATACAGCTTTAAAGAAATTACTTTGTATAGACTTTAATTCTTTTGCTTCAACCTTTGAAATATCAATAAACTCTTTAGGTATGTCATAAAGCCTTTTGTTCAACCCTTCAAGATCATAATCTTTACGACTTATAAAATCATATAACAAAGATATATATTGCTTTTCTATATCGGACAAAGAATCGTAATACTCCCAGTTTCTTGTTTTCCTCAAGTTATTTACATTATCGGGAGCACATTCATAAAGCCAATATTTAGCTCGTTCTAGTCTGTCTTCAAATTGTTTGTATTTATAAGGCAAACCTATCTTTTCAAATACCGTCTCAAGCATGGAAATATTGAAGTTTACAATCGAACCAAACTGTACCAGGTGACTCATAGGAACAGTTTCCACTTTCCTATTCTCAACCAGTGAATTATACATAATAGCAGATTCATTTTCGTTCAAACTACCTGCATAATACCCATCTAACATTTTATCAAATTCAAAATACTGCCTCAAGATCCCATCATCAAAGCAAAAATCAAAAGCTTTTAATGGATCTGTTTTAGAATATAGCCATAAAATAACCTCAGGCTGATACATTTTCAGCAAAGCATCAGGAGTTAAATTTAACCCCGAAGAACCTGACATCTTACCAGTAGCGCCCTTGATTCCAATGAATTCATACCCTTGAAAAATAGGTGGCTCAAATCCAAAAATCTCTTTTGCAACATCCTTGCTTGTATCATAACTGCCGTTTGGACTTGCATGGTCTTTTCCACCGGGTTCAAAATCAACCCCTTCATACATCCAACGCATCGGCCAATCAACTTTCCAGGCTAATTTGCAATTGAAATTATTGTTAAAATCAAAGCCTTCCTCAAATCCACATGCACATTTATAAGTAGCAAATGAACAATCTTCCGACAAAGATAAAATTTTTGTTGTATCTCTTCCACATTTCGAGCAATAAATAGTAACAGGATAATAATTTTCTCTTTCTTCCTCAGTTGCAACTTGCGTACGATGCCTGTCAAGCACATCAAAAATTTCTTTTCTCTTTCTAAGCGAAAGTAGCACATACTCTTTATACTTACCGGAACGATACATTTGTGCTTGATATCTATAGTCCATATCAATTCCAAAGTTTTTTATTGAATTTTCAAATTCTCTCTCAAAGTATTCAGCATAAGTTTTTATATCCTGAGCATCTACAAAAGGATTTTTTACGTCAACATAAGGCATTCCAATATATTTTTCCATATCGGAATCAACTTTTCCAACATTGACTGGTATCTTCCTCAAACGGTCAAATTCGTCCCACGAAAAAAGCAGTTTGGCATTTTTGCCCATTTTTCGCAATGCACGAACAACAAAATAACTTGTAGCAATATCTCTAAAGTTTCCTATGTGAATAGAACCAGAAGGGCTAATGCCCGCCGCACAGACATATTCTGATTTTTCTGGGTCTCTTTTAATTATTCTATTTGCTATTTCTTCCGACCAATGCACAATAATTCCTCCACTAAATTAATTGGTGACCTATCACGGAGCACCTATAAATAGGTCATTTATAACACTATCGGAACATTATAGCATATTCCACTTAGCATATCAAGAGTGCGTTTCTGGAATTTTGGAATGATAAAAATACTTGTATTAAGTGTTTTTCGTTTCCGTCATATTTACAGAATTATCTCCAGTCGAATTAAGCGGGCAAGTATTTTGACATCCTTTTTATAAGCGGTTTCCGCTGCCAGCCTTCCTTCGTTGCTGACCAGAAGCAGTTTGCCTCCGTCCAGGATTTTAACCTGCCTTATCATTCTCTTTCCATTGTATTCAATCAGGAAAACGGCATCCTTTTCAATTTCATGAGTGATATGCGCCAGGGCAAGGTCTCCTCTGGACATTTTAAAGCCTATCATTTCGTTGTCCTCTATAGTAAGGTAGCACACCTTGTCTTTGGGGAATCCTTCTACCTTATTGGCAACTATAGGCAGCTTTTTTATCTCTAACGCCTTGTCCATGTTATATGTAAAAACCGGCACATTCATAAGTACCCCTGCTAATGCATCATTCCATGTCTGCTGCACGGGCTTTTCAATGACCTTTACCACATTTTTGTCCGGCTCAGGCCTCATGGCTTGCTCATCCACCTCGAACAGTTCAAGCTTACCCGCTTCTTTCTGAAGCACCCTGGATATTTTCGTAATTAAATCGCCTTTTAATATCTTTCTACCGGCTTCGACCTCTATTATAAAACCTTCAGTAACTCCCACCAACTTGGCAAGCTGCTTAGGAGTCATACCGATTTCCTTCCTCAGCCTGCTGATTTCCAAACCCATCCTGCTCATATTATACCTCCCGTTCTTATTGATACGGCAACTTTTTATTCTATATCAGCCTTCAATATTTGCATTTAATAGCTTACGCTTAATCTGTCATAAAGATTTACCAAATCTGAGCTTTTAAAGTATGAAACAAACCCAAAATAATATATGTTAAAATATAAACCAGCAGGAATAACAATTATAAATCGGCTTCAAACTGACCGTATAAATATGCAAAACCGGTTTAATCACTGCCATTTAAAAGCTACGGAGATTATAGCACTACAGATATTTCAAGTCAAGGGAATTTACCCTAAGTAGAGAATCATAACACACGTTAAAAATGCGCGGCCTTCAAAAACGCTACAGGGTCGATAGTGGGAATAGTTCTTACTTATGTCTGTCAGGGACAATTATCTTGCGGAAATAGACATTTACCGGAATTGCTGCGGAGCATGTAAATTTATCAGCCGTTTTTGACGCATCTGTCAACCAATTGAAAAAATAACTAAAAATATATGTCACGTTTTTAAAACTTGATTGTTATAAAGGTTGTAGATATAAAACATGGAGGGAGGTATAACATTTGAATCCCATTGAAACTGCAGTTCAGGGAATAAAAGAAGGAAATGATCAGTGTTTTGAAGTCATAATAGAACAATTTCAACAGCAGCTGTTCCGCTACTGCTACAGGATGTTGGGAAATATACACGAAGCAGAAGATGCGGTACAGGAATCATTCCTTAAAGCTTATGAAAAAATAGAAAGCTACAATACGTCAATATCTTTCTCAGCCTGGCTTTATAAGATTACATATAACCAC
>JAEZNF010000412.1 GCA_023441845.1 Bacillota bacterium
GACATCAATTAACCGTGTATGCAATCATCCTTATATTTATCGCAATCGGAATTGCACTCTTCCGGTTTATCTGGAGGTACATGGTATATGGCGTTTCAAAAATCCTTGAAGCTAAAATAAGAGCAAGATTCTATGCTCATATTCAGAAGCTGTCGGTCAATTATTTCAATAACCACAAAACAGGTGATTTGATGGCACATGCAACAAACGACATAAACAATGTTAGTGTTGCTTTGGGACAAGGGGTTGCTTTAGGTCTTGACAGTACTTTAATTCCCATAGCAGCAATAATAATGATGTTTTTAACTGCCGGAATAAAGCTAACCCTTTTTTCCTTCATTCCTTTAGTAATTCTGGGCGGTATCATGTACCTGTTTGTAATTGTAATGGAAAAACGAGTACAAAAAATGCAGGAATCCTTTTCGATAATTACCGAGAATGCCCGTGAGAATTTCTCAGGGATAAGGGTCGTAAAAGCCTTTGCACAGGAGCAAAAGGAAATAATAAAATTCGAAAAATCAAATATGTTTAACAGACAAATGAATTTGAAGTACTTCAGATTAATGAGCCTTATGCATCCTCTGGTCATGACCGTTTCAGCCTTCTCCTTTGCAATAGCCCTCTGGCTGGGCGGAATTGAGGTAATTAGAGGAGAGATATCCCTTGGGACTTTTGTAGCCTTTAACAGCTTCCTGGGGATGTTGATCTGGCCTATAGCAGCAGTAGGCTGGACAACAAATATGTTTCAAAGAGGTCTTGTATCTCTTAAAAGGATAAATACAATAATGGATGAAAAACCCGAGATAGTTGACAGCTCTAAAACCATTGATATAGATGAAATTAAAGGTAAAATTGAATTTAAGAATTTAAATTTCACCTACCCCGGAAGTCAAAAGCCGGTACTTCACAATATAAATATAACACTTGATACCGGCAAGACCCTTGCAATTGTGGGGCCGACCGGTTCCGGCAAAACCTCTCTCATTAATCTGATCCAGAGGCTTTATGAGGTTAAAAGCGGTACTTTACTAATAGACGGTTATTCTATCGATACAGTTCCGGTTTCTGTCCTTCGGAGCAATATAGGATATGTCCCGCAGGATACCTTCCTTTTCTCCTCTACAATAAAAGAAAACATCGATTTCTTCCTTGGTGAAAGCATGGAGAATATCGAAAAGGTCTCCAGGCTTTCGAAGGTATATGAAGATATCAGCGAATTTCCGCATAAGTTCGATACGGTTGTAGGAGAACGCGGCATTACACTTTCGGGTGGGCAAAAACAGAGGATTGCAATTGCCAGAGCAATTTTAAAGGAACCTTCAATATTGATTCTGGACGATAGTTTATCGGCGGTTGACACGCATACCGAGGAGGAAATTCTAAGAGGCCTTAAAGAGCTCATGAAAAATAGAACCAGTATTATTATTTCACATAGGATTTCCACAATAAAGGATGCCGATGAAATCATTGTTCTTGATGATGGACAAATTATTGAGCGGGGCACACATGAGACTTTATTGCAAGAACAGGGCAGCTACTATAACCTGTATCAAAAACAGCTTCTTGCCCAGAAGATAGAGGAGGAGGAATAGATATGGCTGATGATAATGTTAATATCAATGAAGAAGAAAGCCTGGAAAAAGCATATGATTCAAAGCTGATGATGAGACTGCTTCAATACGCCAGGCCCTATTGGAAGCTTTTCGCTGTCGCAGCCATTATGTTGCTGGCTTCAACAGCGGCAGACCTATTAAGACCTTATCTTTTACAGATAGCCATTGATGACTGCATCGCTAAAGGAGATACGGCCAGGTTAAGCCGTATTGGAATTCTTTTTATAAGTACCATTATACTGGGCTTTATATTTAACTTTATTCAGATATATACATTAACCCACACCGGGCAGACAATTATTTATAATCTGAGGCAGCAGATCTTCACGCATCTTCAAAAAATGTCAATTGCATTTTTTGATAAAAACCCTGTAGGCCGCTTGGTAACAAGGGTTACAAACGACACCGAGACCTTGAATGACATGTACACAAACGTATTGGTGAGCCTTTTAAAAGATATATCAATACTATTAGGTACTGTAATAATAATGTTCAAAATGAACGTAAGGCTCTCTCTTGTGGTCCTTTTGGCAGTCCCGGTACTGATTCCCATGACCATGATTTTTAGGGCAAAGGTTCGTTCAATCTACAGGGAAGTCAGGGTTGCCCTTGCAAGAATAAACTCAATATTGTCAGAAAACATTACGGGTATAAGGATTATACAAATCTTCAACAGGGAAAAGGAAAAGCTTGACGAGTTTGAAAAGGCTAATAACGATTATAAAAAGGCACTTATTAAGGAAGTTATCGTATCGGGCGTATTCAGGCCTTCCATCGATATGCTTTCGGGCTTTTTATTAGCAATTATCATTTGGTATGCCGGTGGAAAAGTTATTGATAATGCAATTACGTTCGGAGTCCTATATGCTTTTATTAACTACATCGGTTACTTCTTTCAACCGGTTAACGACCTGGCTGAAAAATACAATATCCTGCAATCTGCAATGGCATCCTCGGAAAGGATTTTCTCTATCCTGGATACTGAAACAGAGACTGACAGCGGAACTGTTTGCACCGATAAAAAGCTTTTTAAAGGTAGTATAGAGTTTAAAAATGTATGGTTTGCATATAAAAACGAGGATTGGGTATTAAGGAATGTAAGCTTCTCTGTGCCCTCAGGCCAAACTGTAGCCATAGTCGGAGCGACCGGAGCCGGTAAAACCTCTATTATAAACTTAATAAACAGGTTTTATGAAATCCAAAAGGGCGAAATTTTAATTGACGGCATAAAGACTACCGATATTCAAAAGGAATGCCTTCGTAAAAATACAGGGGTTGTCTTGCAGGATGTTTTCTTGTTTGGAGGGACAATAAAAGGCAATATCAAGCTTAACGAAGATTCTATAACCGATGATGATATAAAAACAGCCGCTGAATATGTTAATGCCGGCAGGTTTATTGAATCACTTCCCAATAAGTATGAAGAAGAAGTTATGGAACGCGGCGCAACATTTTCATCCGGCCAGAGGCAGCTGCTTGCTTTTGCCAGAACATTGGCTTTCGACCCTTCGATTCTGATACTTGATGAGGCCACTGCAAATATTGATACCGAGACCGAGCTGCTGATTCAGGATGCCCTTTCGAAGCTTACCAGAGATAGGACAACAATTGTTATAGCCCACAGGCTGTCCACCATCCAGCACGCTGATAACATTATAGTTTTGCACAAAGGAAAAATAAGAGAAACAGGCACCCACCAGGAATTACTGGCAAAGAAGGGCATGTATTATAATCTCTATCAGCTTCAATATAATAACATGTAAAAGTAAAATGGGATGCCCTAAAACGCGCACAAATACTAATTTCAATTTCAGTTTAAATCACAAGCTGATTACTCATACTCCTTCCATCTTCCACAGTAAGAGGCATTTTCCGGGCAACTACAGCCTCAATGATTTGAGCATCGGGCTTTTCATAATGTGTTATACTTTCGGCATTATCCAAAAACAAGGGAATTTTCAATCCTGTTTTATTATTAATCAGATTGGAAATTTCCAGACCAACCCTGACTCTTTCCGAATTACTGAGGAGCATCAGTTCTTTATCATCGTAAAGAACCTCAAAGCAATCTTTTACCTCCCCGGTGCTTTTGACCACCTTTTCCAAACGTATTGATACCCTATTAAGATATTTTGATATGTTTTGAAACTGTAATTCCGTTTTTATTGAATTGCAAAAAGCTGCCGCTTCTATGGCTTTTTTCAATTCAGCAATTTCTTCCTTCAATTCGGCAATTTTTTTATTTATATCCTGTAAGCTTGATTTTGATTTATCCGCAAAATCCGCATGAGCTGTGGCCTTGGCGTTATTTTTAAGAATATCTTCATGTTGAAGCCTGAGTTTCTTCAGTTCAACTGTTATATTTTCAAGTTCATCCGCTACATTTTTTTGATCCGGCACCTCATAACCAAATTTGTTTTCTTCATTTTCAATAGTGGAATTCAGTTCCTTTCCCTGTTTTATAATCTCATTTACTTGAGTCAGGATTTCCTTGTTAGCTTGTGAAATATAATTATCAAGGTGCCCTATACATTCTTCGGTAATCTTTTGCCTGCAAGTAGGGCATGTATCGCCTGAACTGAAGGCAATTTTCAATAGTTTGGACTTTAGAAGATTATATTCCTTCCTAAGTAAATCTCTTTTTTCATAAAGCACCGAAATATCCTTTACAAATACCTGAACCTTTATAAGATGCTCTTTTTTCTTTTCCAGTTCTTCTATTCTGCTTAAAACAGCAGATTCGTCAACTATAGCAATTCCTTTTGCCTGTGCGTTTTCAGACAAAGCTTTAAGCTGCCCTTTTAAAAGTATTTCGTCACTTTCGAGCTTCTTTATTCTGGCTTTTAAGCTTTTTAAGTAGTCGTTGGACCTAAGTATCTGATTTTCAGGAAGGTAGCCCTGCATTTCAGCCGGAATTTTTTCAAGTATCTCGTTATGGCCTATTTGCGGCAAAATCTGCATTAATAACTCACGGGCTTCTTTTGGCGAAAGCTTCAGAAAATTACCAACCACAAAAGTATTCATAAAAACGTTTTTGTCACCTATATATTCAAAAATCACATTTTGGTTTACAACTTTTCTGTCTAATTCTATTGTTACAGATTTTTGTTTACTTCTTTTCAAAACATGATTGTCACCTTTATTATCAACAAACTCAATTTCTACCTCCATCATGGAACTTTGGTAATTCATTAAAAGACTGTCATAGATAACATTTCCGTTTATATTGCATCCGCAAAAGCCCCAGCATAAAGCTTCACAAATGGTAGTTTTACCGGTAAAGTTTTCGCCGGATACAATTGTATAAGGATAGAACTTGAATTCAACCCGTTCCGTATCTTTTATATGTTTAAAACCTGATATTCTCAAGCGTTTAATAATCAAGACCGTAATCTCCTTTTGTAAATAATCTTAATTATAAATTATAGCATATATGTTAAAGGTTTGCGACATGGGTAACATTTCCAAATCACTGCTGAACATCATGTGGTTGCCTCATAACAAGGTTTTTAACGGCATCAGCGAAATGAAAAAAGTACAGTATTTTATCAATTTGCAATAGTTTAATTTCGGATGAGTATGGGGTTTGACGGTTGTTTGAGTTGTCTTCAGATTCCAATTTAATAAAAAGATACAAACCGGTTCTTTCATGCCCGACAGGATATAGCATTACACAAATGCTATATCCTAAAGATAATAAAACATGTACTATTGGTTTGGTTTTTTATCTTTGTTCACTTTTGCTCCCTTTAAAGGAGCATTCTTAGACTTTGGAGGGCCCTTCTTTATATTCTTCTTTTTCTTTAACCTGTCAGGGTTTTTAAATGACATTGTATTTCCGCCTTTCCGATTTTTATCTTCCTTTAAATGTGCCGGAATATTTTACCCAAAAGATACGGGTGTACTTTACTTGATTTTGGCTTCATCATACTTGACATCAATCAAACAAAGCCCCTTGGGCTGAGCCATTAATACATTCTCTGCACGTTCTTTGCCATTTTTAAGGCTTAGTACCTCCGAAACTTTCATCTTGCCTCTTCCAACTTCGAGAAGCGTACCCACAATAATCCTCGGCATATGAAGCAAAAAATCATTCCCATTTATTATAATTTCCATCTTCTCGCCAGATTCAACAATATCTATGGAATTTATCGTTCTGACGGTTGATTTTGTGCCTGGTTTTAGAGTTGTAAAACTTTGAAAATCAAATGTTCCTATTAAACATTCAGCTGCTTGCTTCATAAGATTAACATCAAGTTTCTCTTTTGAATGAAATGTGTATTTTCTGTCGAATACATTTCTGTATTTATTTGTATCAATACTGTAAGCATATGTTTTCGATTTCACATTATATGCTGCATGAAATCTTTCATGTACTTCTTCTATTGATTTTACAACAATATCCTCAGGCAAATATTCATAAAGGTAAAATAATATTTGCTTTTGGGTGTATTGGCAATTTGTATGGAAATTCGCCACATAGTTTTCTGCATGGACACCGGCATCTGTCCTGCCGCAGCCAATGAGTTGAATTTCTTCCTCACTCATTTTAGAAAGCACCGACTCAATCTTCGCCTGAATTGTAAGCTCATTGTCCTTGAGCTTCTGCCACCCCTTGTATCTGCTGCCATCAAACTGTACAACTATTTTATAGTTTTTCATTGTTCTCCTTTTGAAGATAGAAATATAC
>JAEZNF010000478.1 GCA_023441845.1 Bacillota bacterium
ATATCTATGCGTACAGAAACTACTTCGACGCTTCCCAGTTTGCCAACATGGAAGCAAGAGTAAAAGCACTCGAAGCCCAAAATATTGTTAGGGATGCTAATTACCTGGAACCCGGTGTAGATCCGGATTTGCAATTTTCAAGTGACTACCAGCAAAAACACACAGGCAGTATTTATTATACAAACAAACATCCCTCCCGTGCAGGGAATGTAAATGTAACACTTGTTATACTGCTTATAATAGTCGTCATACTGGTTAACATTATCAAAAAGGTATCAAGACCCAAGCGTTCTTATGGAAGCAATAGCAGTATATATTAGAAAATTATCAGTTAAAATAAGTTTTTACGACCATTAAGTCATTGGAGGTATTATTATGTTTGGCTTTAATAAAGATTCTGTAATTGATGAGGTATTTAACCCTCTGAAAATATCACGCAATTCTTATGTGGAGTTTAATATTGGCGATTTGAAGGATACCGGTATTTATAAGTTCGAGAAGATTATTGAAATGAACATGGATCAAAGGCCTTTTGCAAGGTATCTGATATATTCCGAGTCAGAGGATGCCGAGTATATTCTGGAGGTTTTCGAGAGCGGAAACGGAAATCATGAAACTTATCTCTATGACATGATAGATACAATACCCTTCGATGAAGATTTTTTGTATAATGTTGCAGGCCAGAAGTATCTCACTTTACCTGATGGTACTGAATACGAGAGAAGTACCATGCCTTATGAAGATGCCAGAATAGACGGTGTATCCGGAAAAATAAAAATTTATAACATTGAAAATGACCGGATTGAGAGGGAACTCGGAATAAAGGTTTGGGATTATATCCGTACCGTAGACGGCAAGGATGAGCATCTTAATTTGGAGATGCTTGAAGATACGGGCATGTTCAGAATTTTTGTCGGTGAGATTATTGAGGAAATATTCTACAAGGTTTATCAAGGTAAATAAATGGGAACCGTCTGCTAATAAAAATATTGGTTAAAACATAATATCAGAGGAGGGACATAAATGGATTTTGAAAGATACTTGAGCTTTTTAGGAAATAGTTTGCTTTTTAATATTTCAATTGTGTTAATAGGTTTTGTTCTTGGCTGGATAATGTATTCAAGGATAATACTGCGGAAAATAAATTTAAGGGATGCTTTGTTCGAAAAGGATAATGTTGCAGCATGGATAGAGTTTTTTGGCGCATTTATTTTCCCAACGCTTTATCTGTCCGCCAAACTTATTGAAGGCGCGGCAGATACCAATATTTTTATGGATCTTGCTATTTGTATCGGTTACGAAGTTGGGTTTATAATTATTTTTACAGTATTACGCCTCTTTTCAAATATGGCAATCCGGCAGATAAGCCCTCCTGATGCTGAGGGCAAAATAAGCCTGAATAATGAAATATATAAGCAGAAAAACATAGCGGCGGCTTTGTTTTCCATATCATTGTCAACAATGTTTCTTAACTTAATCAGGTTCTTTGATGTAATGCCTGAAAACATCTCAACATCTTTATTGACAATGTCTTCAGTACTTATATACACATTGCTTTCAATAATAGTATTCAGCATAATTTTAAGATCAAAGACCACCCTTTTTAAGGAGATATTTATAGATAACAACCCTGCCGCAGGTATTGTTTTTACAGGCTTTATACTGGCTGTTGAAACGATTCTGGCTAACTTAATTGAACTTCAGCCTGAGTTCGATTTCATAGACGTGATGGTGTTCCCTGCTTTGGCACTTTTTGTATTCGGCATTATGTCAGTTATATTCAAATGGCTTTTTGCAAAAATGGTAAAAGCTGATGTGTGGAGCGAAGTATACGAACAAAACAGCATTGGGGCAGCAATTGGTCAAGTAGCTCTTTATATGGGAATAGCAAATATTATCATCCACTTTGTAAAGTAGTCATACACATTGAAATCCGGCATTGGAAATTATGGTGCCCATAAAGGGTGTATCATAATTTTCAACGCTAATATAACCTTTAACTGTATTTTGTCAACAATACTTATTTAACAAACAATCCCCGGAGTGATAATATGAATCGTCCTATGAGTAATGATGCTCAGATTAAAATTACTGCGAAAGACTATATTGAAGCTATGGAAAAGTTAAAGGAACTCGAGGCCTATAAAAAGGCTGCCCAGAGATATAAAGCCGTACTTAATTCCATGGATGAAGGTTTTGTATTAATTGAAGTTATATTCGATTCTTTAGGTAAGATAGCAGATTTCCTTCTTGTAGAGTGTAATCCTGCTTTAGAAACGCAAATGGGAATAGTAAATCCTCTGCGTAAGAGTATAAAACATATACCTGCAATGGTTGAAGATAATTTATTTGAAGTCTTTGGTAAGGTTGCTTTGACCGGTGAAGCAGTTTGCTTTGTAAAAGAATTTAAAACGCTAAAAAAATGGTTTAGTATAGATTTATATAAAATCAAAACATCAGAATCAGCAAATATTGCGGTATTTTTTAAAGATATAACCGATAAAGTGAAGGTAAAAGAAGATTTGGAAAAAACAATTAAAATTCAGGATGAGATATTTGCAAATGTTTCACACGAACTTAAAACCCCCTTGAGTGTGATTTTCGGCACAGCTCAGTTATTGGAGCTTTATTCAAAGAAATTTCCTATGGAAGGGTACAAGGAAAAGGTGGATAGAAGCATCGGTATTATCAAACAAAATTGCTACAGGTTTACGAAGCTGGTTAATAATATAATTGACTTGTCTAAAATGGATTCAGGGTTTTATAATTTAAATCAAAAAAATGAAAACATCATAGAAATTGTAGAAAATATAGTGCAATCAGTAACCGACTACGTTAAAGACAAGGGATTGAGTATTATATTTTACTCTGATTTAAAAGAGAAGGTTATAAATTGTGATCCTGAAAAGATAGAGAGGATTATGCTGAATCTCATCTCCAATGCCATAAAGTTTTCAAATAATGGCGGCAAAATATTTGTTAATATATGTAGCAGAGGGGATGTAGTTGAAATAGCGATCAGAGACACCGGGATAGGCATTGATAAAAGCAATCTGGAATCAATATTTGACAGGTTTCAACAGGTAGATAAAACACTCAGCCGTAATGCAGAAGGAAGTGGTATTGGTTTGTCTCTGGTAAAATCAATAGTTGAATTGCATGGCGGAAAAGTAAGTGTTGAAAGCGAAGTCGGTAAAGGCAGTATCTTTAAAGTTGAACTGCCTGCTCAGATTGTAGAATGTACAAAGGAGATCAATGAAAAGAAGCTCTTTAACAATAAAATTGAAATGATAAATATAGAATTTTCCGACATTTATGGCGTAATGCCAACACACAGGGAACACCGGCATCAAAACAAGGATTTATACAGGAAGGAATGAGATCCCGGATACTCTTAAAGGTGGCTGAGCTGAAGTCGGATTGGATTGAAATAAATTACAATATTTCCAATATTTCTACTTCATATTTTCCTCTTGGAGCGTTAACTTCAACAATGTCTCCGGCCTTTTTACCGGATAAAGCTTTCCCCAAATCAGATTCTATACTGATAAACATGTTTTCAGGGTCAATATCCATAGTAGTTACCAACGTTACAACAGCCTCATCGTCATCCTCTATAAATTTGATTCTTGCTTTACTATTGATCCCTAGAATAGAATTATCAACTTTTTTATCATCTATTACAGTTGCTGTTGAAATCATATTTAATAAATATTGAATTCTATCGTCATTTGCTCTGTAATTCTCACAAGCTGTTTTGTATTCGGCATTTTCCGATCTGTCTCCATGTGCCGCAGCTTCTAGTTTTTCTTTTGCTATTTCTGCTCTTTTGACCGTCATTCTGTACTCTATTTCTTCTTTGATTTTTCTTACATTATCTTCTGTCAGTATATTATTCATAAATTTCCCCAACCCTTTATCAATTTATTTTCAACTATATAAATCACAATACTTAATCAGCCATTCATCTATTTTATTAATGAGCCTGTATTTTAAAATTATCAATTATCAATTAATTATTAATTAATTATATAACGTGTTCCTGACAGAATTCAAGGTCTTTTAGTATAGCCCGTTCAATATTATGCTTCCGGTTCATTCTGAGCGAATACATTAAAAGTAACTGTTGAAAATATTACAAAGACCATCATTAATACAGATATTATTCTTTTCGACATTGTATAACCACTATATGATTTAATAGCCCTAATAAATTTCAATTTTTTTCACTAAAATTTCACAATTCTTTCAATCTCCAACACGAATAATAATGT
>JAEZNF010000524.1 GCA_023441845.1 Bacillota bacterium
GTATAATGAATAGCATTGTATTCCATTAAACACAGTTTTTTTCTCCGAATCAAAAAGATAAAACTCAAGTTCCGAGCCTACCAAAGGCCTATAGCCCTTCTCCTCATATCTCCTCAGTACTTTTTTCAATACCTCGCGCGGATTTACAGCAACAGGCTCTCCATGCTCATCTTTGAGCTCGGCAAACACAAAAGCACTGCCATCCCGCCACGGTATCCTTCTTAAAGTATCCAGAATAGGCTTGGCATACATATCCGGGAAACCATTATTAAAGTTAGCCAGCTCAATATCATCATAAACTCCGCATTGAATATCCCATGCAAATGGAGCTTTTGCAAGTCCTGTCCCACTTTCAGCGATTTTTAGAAAATGCCTTGCCGGGAGTCTTTTTCCTCGTAAGACACCGTTAATATCTGCAAACCCAACCTCAACCGTATGTATTTTATTTTCTTCAATAAATATCTTTGCGTCTGTTATACTCATATCATTTCTCCTCTTAGTTTTATAGTATATATTTTATATAAATAACCCATTACTTCCCTAAGCGTCGCCGTTTGCCCTGATCTCCCTGAAATGCCGGTGAGCGTCTTCAACATGACCGGAAATATTTGCAGCAACGTCAGGCGTTTGAGCCTTTCTGATAAAAAACCATACACCGCCGGCCAGAAGCCATCCCAGGAAAATAAATATGAACGAGGGGAATGGTGCAGGTGCGGCTGCATTCGAGTATACACTTCCTGCAATTGGGACAAGAAGAGCCGTTGAACCGACTCCAACCATAAGTATATCTGCATTTATCCTTTCATTTACTTCATAAAAAGCCCCAGCAGTCCTTTGGATGTCGCCGATTAAGCCCTCCAGCGTTAATCCCGAGTTAATTACCGGCCAACTTCCTCCAAGAAAAGCTCCAACGGATACATATTCAGTTTCTTCTCTTTTAAATGCCCTAAACACAATTTCCTTTGAGTAAGCCATTCCTCCTCCCTTTTCTTTCTTAAAAATAACAAAAAGGCCGCATTCCACTAATGGAACACAGCCTCTAGTTCTCTAGTCAGCATGTTCAATCATATTCATATAATCAATAATTCCTATCTGTTTAGTCTATTTTATTCCAATTTGGAACTTAAGTCAATAGTTTATTTGCTTTATCTTAGAATAAAAATACCCTGTAAAGTAAACATAGCTTTTCTCTATGTCTGCATCACAGGGTAATGTTTGGTATAATTTGCTGTTATTTGATTGTCAATAAAAACTTTGCACCTTTATACATAATAACTTTTTTATTTCAACATATATTATCCCTATTAAATTTACAGACATCATTCGTATATAAAATTATAGAAAACCTATTGACAAAGTAAGAATTTGTATTTAGAATGATATAAAATAGTTGAATTGCCATAGCATTTTTAACATAGTTTCAATAAACACATAAATAGAATGTTGACCAGAAAGTCTGGAGACTAAATTTTTCCCTTTTGATAAAGGATAAGTTTAGTCTTTTTTATTGCCAAATTAATTTTAACCTTATATTTTCAGACCATTTTAAGTACTAAAGACTAAATTAATTCTTTATGAAGGGAGGTGAATTGTATGCGTACTAAAACATTTCAGATATTAAAAGACATATCCGTTAAATCTGCAGCAATAATAGTATTTATTATACTTTGGGAAATAGCTCCACGTATAGGATTAGTGGATAAAATGTATTTACCTCCATTTAGTGAAGTGTTAGCAGCTTTTGGCAAACTGATTATATCCGGTGATTTATTTATTCATATC
Source organism: Bacillota bacterium (assembly GCA_023441845.1). Taxonomy (GTDB): domain Bacteria; phylum Bacillota; class Clostridia; order Acetivibrionales; family DSM-2933; genus JAEZNF01. The sequence goes on from JAEZNF010000524.1 coordinate 1,783, forward strand.
GGCTCAAGCTTAAAAAGGTCTTTGGGCGGACTTCTTTTAGCTGTTGCTATAGGAATACCTTTAGGTATATTCATAGGATGGTTTAAATGGGTTGAAAAATTGCTGGATCCTTTGCTTCAGGTATTCAGAAACACATCAACTCTTGCACTATTTCCTGTATTCATATTATTTTTCGGGCTTGGCGAAGTATCAAAGCTGGCAATTATATTTTGGGGTACATTATGGGCCACACTTCTTAGTACCATAAACGGTGTTAAAAGTGTAGATTCTCTGTTAATAAAATCTGCTCGGTCAATGAGTGCATCCAACTTCTTTATTTTCCGTAAGATTGTGCTTCCTGCTGCTACTCCGTCAATTATAACAGGCTTCAGGCTGAGTGCCTCCACATCAATACTCATTTTGGTAGCGGCAGAAATGCTGGGCTCAAACTCGGGTCTTGGTTTTCTTATATTCTATTCGGAACAGAAATATGATATTGCAGAAATGTATTCCGGCATTTTAACTATTTCCATTTTGGGCATTCTTATCAACTATCTGATAGTTGCATTTGAAAAACGTCTTTTAGTATGGAAGGAAGGTGAATAATGTATAACTTTCGCCTGTATATAGGATGACTATTAAATTTCGCAAAATATTTTTGGTATTTTTAAGGAGGTTAATTGTTTTGAAAGGTTTTAAATTGAGATTTTTTACAGTGTTTTTAGTTATATTCGCTTTGCTGGCTGCTTCAGCCGGATGCAGCAAATCCGGGGACAATACCTTCGGTACAACAGCAAACGCTGATGATGAATCGGGTTTTGACGTTATAAAGCTTCCAAGCTCGTCAAATCCGCTTGGTGTTGACACAATTGCTGTAGCAGAAGAACTTGGGTATTTCAAGGAACAAAAAATTAAAATTGAAAGAATTGGTATTGTTCCCTGGGCACAGCTTATTCCCTCTCTTGTATCAGGAAAACTGAGCTTTGCAAGCGGCCATATAAACCGTGTCGCGGCTGCTGTTGCTGCAGGTGCAAAAGTTAAAGCAGTTGCTGCAAATACGTTAACAACTAAGGAAAAGCCCCATATGACTTTTGTTGTCAAGAAAGAAAGCTCTATAAAGTCACCAAATGACATTTTAGATAAAAAGGTTGCAATAATGGCCTATGGAGGATGTAATGAATATACTCCGTATGAATACCTGAAAAAGAACGGCATTGATAACCCTAAGGGCAAATTTGAAATTGTGACCGTACCTGCTGGTAAAGAAGAAGAGACACTGAGAAAAGGTGATGTTGAAATTGCCGGAACACATGACGATCCTGCCAATCTGCTGGGGCGCGGCGGTGTGAGAGTACTCTTTACCGATTATGACATTTGGGGTGACGTTGGAGGCCAGGCGCCTTACTTTGCAGCGGAATCTTATCTTAAAAAAAATCCAGATCTTGTCAGGCGTTTTGTAACAGTAATAGGGAAAGTAAACAAATGGATCAATGAAAATCAGCAAAAAGCAATAGAAATTAATGCAAAAAAATATAAGGTTGATGCCGCAAAGGTAAGAGTGAACTATTTTGTCTCCGATGCGGTAATAAAGGAAGAAACCGCAAAGCTGTGGATAGACATTCTAAACGGCTATAAAGATTTGAAAAGCGATATAAAGCCAAGTGACATATATACCAATGAATTTAACCCCAATTACAAAGAGTAGTCTTTTTTCTATGCGGCAGTTTATGAAAAACTTTATAAATATATTAACATAATCTTATATACATAAAAGGAGGATTTTTATGGGCTTATTAGAAGATAAGGCAGTCCCCGGAAGGGAAGAACGTATAAAAGCCAGTATGGCTTATGGAGGTTCAGCCTGCAATTTGGCAAAAGCAGACAAGGTCTGCCTTAGAAACCAGGAAAGAACATTTTCTCAAGCAGGATTATGTCAATTGCTTCCCACATTGGGGATGCTGGCATCTCTGCCTGATACGGCAATAATTGTACACGGTGCTATTGGTTGTGCCTCAACCGGATTCGGTGCCAATATCGGAAGCAGGCTCAGACATATACAGATGGGCAGAACAGCTATCAAAGATACCATTTGGATATCAACGAACCTTACCGAAAGTGAAGTAGTGCATGGCGGAGAACAAAGGCTGGAAGAAACCATATATAAAACATATGAGGAATTAAAACCCAAATCAATAGTGGTTCTTCAAACCTGCGCCCCATCAATTATCGGAGATGACCTTCACAGTATAATTGACAGAGTAAGAGAAAAACTTGATATACCAATTCTCGCATCAACCTGCGAAGGCTTTAAGACTAAAATATGGGCAACAGGCTATGATGTAGCCTTCCATGCCATTGTTCACGGTTATATTGAAAACGACAAGGAAGGCCGCCCTCCCCGCAAGGAAGGCCGTAAAGAGGGTGAAAAGCCTCTTGTAAACATTATAAATCTTGCATCTGTCGGTCTTACTGACGAGAATGAAATCAGGAGAATGCTAAATAGCATAGGAATTGAGGTTAATATCGGCCCGAACTTTGCTTCAAGAGAAGACATCAGAAGAATGACACAGGCCGATCTGACTGTAAGTATTTGTCCAACTCACGATGATTACTTTGTTGATTACTTAAACAAGGAATACGCTATACCGTTTGTTTTAAGAGATATGCCAATCGGTCTGGAAAACACTAAAAACTGGCTTCTGGATATTGCAGATAAGGTAGGACTTAAAAAAGAAGCCGAAAAATTTATTGAAGAAGAAACCAAAAAGACACTTAGTGCAGTTGAAAAATATACTCCATATTTAAAGGGTAAAAAGGTATTCTTAAGTGCCGGAGAATTCAGGGCTTTAGTCACAGGACTCCTTATTCAGGAGCTGGGAATGGAAGTATTAGGTCTTAGAGCTTATCATCACGATCATTTTGGCGACGAGTTTTATACCAAGCTTGTTGAAGCACAAAAAGGTAAGGATTTTGTAGTAGATATTGCAAACTTCCAACCCTTCGAGCTTATGAACATTTTACAAAAAGTCAAACCGGATCTTTTCATAGGTCATGTATCCGATAATCTGTCTGCTGCAAAGCTCGGTTTACCTGCTGCAACCATTTTCAGAATTTTTGACTATTATGTCGGTTACAGAGGCTTTTACGAGTTTGCCAAGAAAATGACACGAGTCCTTAAAAACCCTGCTTTCAATAAAAAGCTTTCGGAAAATGTAACCCATCCTTATAAAAATAATTGGTATGAAGAAAATCCTTTTAAATTTATTAAAGCAGTTAATGGCGAAGGCACTGATGGCGATATAAAGGAAATTAACAATTCTTATGATTTTGAAGTGCAGAAAGGAGAAATTTAAATGAGTGGATATATAGAAAGACCCCGCTACCAATGTGCACTTGGAGGAGCATTGGCAACAATTAATTCTGTTGATAGAGCTGTTGCAATAGTCCATTCGGCGCCAGGCTGCAGTTCAAGTGCCGACAGTGCTGCAAACGTAGGAAGCGGCTACTGGGGAGCCACATACTGCGGCGGCAGAGCGACACCAAGCACGAACATACTCGATAAGGAAATAATATTCGGCGGTGAGAACAGACTTAAGGAACAAATCGAATCAACCTTATCGATAATAGACGGTGATTTATTTGCAGTTATAACAGGCTGCATGACTGATATAATCGGTGACGATGTAGCATCCATAACAGAAGCCTTCAAACACGAAGGAAAAAATATTATTGTTGCTGAAACCGGCGGTTTTAAAGGAAACTCATCTACAGGCTATGACCTTATCCTGGAAGCAATCTTTACCCAGTTCACTGAAAAAGGGCGGGAAAAGAACCCTAAACTTGTAAATATACTCGGTCTGGTTCCATC